>NZ_BAAGDE010000081.1:3927-19585 GCF_054660795.1 Mycobacterium sp. MUNTM1 | reverse complement strand
GAGGACCTCCTACGGGTGAATGCCAGACACATCCACTCCGTCAGGAGGTCCTCCCACTTTCAAGCAGGCACGCCGTCGACAACCTCTCAGGTCACGACAGCTAGCCCGCGCCGAGTGACCTTCCGGCACAGTGCAGGTCGGTGCAGGCCTGGACGACCCGCTCGGACATCGACGCCTCGGCCTTCTTGAGGTAGCTGCGCGGGTCGTAGACCTTCTTTACGCCGACCTCGCCGTCGACCTTGAGCACGCCGTCGTAGTTGGCGAACATGTGACCGGCGATCGGGCGGGTGAACGCGTACTGGGTGTCGGTGTCCACGTTCATCTTCACCACGCCGTAGCGCAGCGACTCCTCGATCTCCGACGTCAGCGAACCGGAACCGCCGTGGAAGACGAAATCGAACGGCTTGGCCCCGTCGGGCAGCCCCAGCTTGGCCGCCGCCACCTGTTGGCCCTGGGCCAGGATGTCGGGCCGCAGCTTGACGTTGCCGGGCTTGTAGACGCCGTGCACGTTGCCGAAGGTCGCGGCGAGCAGGTATCGGCCGTGCTCGCCGTGGCCCAGCGCGTCGATGGTCTTCTCGAAGTCGTCCGGCGTGGTGTAGAGCTTGTCGTTGATCTCGTGGGCGACGCCGTCCTCTTCACCGCCCACCACGCCGATCTCGATCTCCAGGATGATCCTGGCGGCCGCCGCCTCCGTGAGCAGTTCCTGGGCGATCGTCAGGTTCTCGTCGATCGGCACGGCCGAGCCGTCCCACATCTGCGAGCCGAACAGCGGATCGCGGCCCGCGGCCACCCGTTCGGCCGAAATCGCCAGCAGCGGGCGAACGTAGGTATCCAGCTTGTCGTTGGGGCAGTGGTCGGTGTGTAGCGCGACATTGACCGGGTACCTGTCCGCAATGGAACGTGTGAATTCGGCCAGGGCCACCGCACCGGTCACCATGTCCTTGACGCCCAGCCCGGACGCGAATTCGGCACCACCGGTGGAGAATTGGATGATCCCGTCGCTGCCCGCATCGGCGAAGCCCTTGATGGCCGCGTTCACCGTCTCCGACGAGGTGCAGTTGATCGCAGGGAAGGCATACGAGTCGTCCTTGGCGCGTCGCAGCATCTCGGCGTAAACCTCGGGCGTGGCGATGGGCATCAGACACCTCCTGACGGCTGCTCCTACCCAACCACGGATGCGTGGTCGACAGCTACCCGGCGGACCGGCGCGCGGGTTAGCCCGGCCTTTGTGCGGGCCAGGGTCATTTCGCCGGTATGTTGAGGGATCATGAGCACCGCCGTGACGGCCCTGCCCCACATCTTCGACCCGATGTATTGGTTGGGCGCCGACGGCGTCTTCGGGTCCGCGGTGCTGCCCGGCATCCTGGTCATCGTCTTCATCGAAACCGGGCTGCTGTTTCCGCTGCTGCCCGGCGAGTCGCTGCTGTTCACCGGCGGCCTGCTGGCCGCGCACCCGAACCCACCGGCCAGCATCTGGGTGCTGGCCCCCGCCGTCGCGACTGTGGCCATACTGGGCGACCAGACCGGGTATTGGATCGGCCGGCGGATCGGCCCGGCGCTGTTCAAGAAGGAAGACTCCCGGTTCTTCAAGAAGCACTACGTGACCGAGTCACACGCGTTCTTCGAGAAGTACGGGCCGTTTGCGATCATCCTGGCCCGGTTCGCACCGTTCGTGCGGACGTTCGTCCCGCCGGTCGCCGGGGTGTCCTACATGCGCTACCCGGTGTTCCTGGGCTTCGACATCGTCGGCGGCATCCTCTGGGGCGGCGGGGTGACGCTGGCCGGCTACTTCATGGGCAACGTGCCGTTCGTGCACCACAACCTGCAGAAGATCCTGCTGGCCATCCTGCTGGTCTCGCTGATGCCGGCGTTCATCGCCGCCTGGCGAAGCTACCGGGGGCGCAAGCAGGCGCCGAGCACCAACGACCGGGAAGCCGAGCGGCTGCCGGCGGCCGAGTAGCCGGCCGCGGGCTCAGACCGCGACTTTGAAGTCGCAGCCCGTCTTGGCGCGAACCTCCTCGACCGTGACGCCGGGCTGCAGCTCGGTGAGCACCAGCCCCTGTCCCGGCTCGACGTCGAAGACGCACAGGTTGGTGATGATCATGTCGACGACGTTCTTGCCGGTCAGCGGCAGCGAGCACTGGCTGAGCACCTTGGGGCTGCCGTCCTTCGCGGTGTGATCCATCAGCACGATCACGCGCTTGACGCCGGATACCAAGTCCATTGCGCCGCCTGGCCCTTTGACCATCTTGCCCGGCACCATCCAGTTGGCCAGGTCGCCGTTCTCCGCGACCTCCAGCGCACCCAGGATGGACAGGTCGATGTGGCCGCCGCGGATCATCGCGAAGGAATCGGCGCTGGAAAAGAAGCTGGACCCGGGCAGGCTGGTGATGGTCTGCTTGCCGGCGTTGATGAGGTCGGGGTCGACGGTGTCCTCGCTCGGGTAGGCCCCGATGCCGAGGAGGCCGTTCTCCGACTGCAGCGTGACCTTGATACCGTCGGGAATGAAGTTGGCCACCAACGTCGGAATGCCGATGCCCAGGTTCACGTAGAAGCCGTCGCGCAATTCCTGGGCGGCGCGCTGGGCCATCCGCTCGCGGACGGGGCTGTCGTGCTTCAGCGCGGCGCCACCGCTCGTGGTGCGGAACTCGATGCGCTTCTCGTAACCGGTGCCCTCGATGATGCGGTCGACGTAGATGCCCGGGGTGTGGATCAGGTCGGGATCCAGCTCGCCGACCTCGACCAGCTCCTCCACCTCGGCGACGGTGATCGCGCCGCAGGTGGCGATCATCGGGTTGAAGTTGCGCGCCGTCTTGCGGTAGATGAGGTTGCCGGCGGTGTCGCCCTTCCACGCCTTGACGATCGCCACGTCGGCCCGAATGCCTTCTTCCAGAACGTATTCGGTGCCGTCGAAGACCCTGGTGTCCTTGCCCTCGGCGAGGTTGGTCCCGAAGGCCGTGCGGGTGTAGAAGCCGGGGATGCCGGCGCCGCCGGCGCGCAGCTTCTCCGCGAGCGTGCCCTGCGGCGTCAACACCAGATCCAGCTCGCCGGAAAGCACCTGGCGTTCGAACTCCTTGTTCTCGCCGACGTAGGAGGCGATCACCTTGTTCACCTGCCGGCCTTTGAGCAGCAGTCCCATGCCGAAATCGTCTACGCCGGCGTTGTTTCCGACGATGGTGAGGTCCTTGATGCCGCTGTCGACCAGAGCCTGGATCAGCTTCTCGGGGATGCCGCACAGACCGAAACCGCCCGCGGCGATGGTGATGCCGTCCTTCAGCAGGCCGTGCAGGGCCGACTCCGCGTCGTGGTGGACCTTGTTGCTCACAGGGTGCTCCTGTTCTTCGACTCGGCGGAGACGTTACAGGCGGCCTCCATGAGCATCCACCCCGACAGCTGCACCGACAGGTCCCGCTCGGCCACCTCGGACGCCATCACCGCGCCCTCGACGAACTCCGCCTCTTTGCCGCCGGCCGTGGGCAGCTGGGCGTCGCGGTCCCAGAACGGGCCGAACACCGGCAGCCCATCCACCGTCTGCCGGTTGTCCCAGGCCGACTTCGCGCTGGCCAGCACGATCTGCCGGGCGGTGTCGCGGGCCAGCACGTCGTCGGCCGCCTCCCCCGGCAGTGCGATGGCCACCAGCGCCAGGTAGCGGGCGGTGATCCCGGCGAACAAGCCCCCGTCCCCGCCGCCGGCACCGACCAGCACGCCCGCCGGCGCCATGTGTTCGCGCACGGCCGCGACCAGCCGGTGCACGCGGGCGGCGTGCCGCTGCCTGATCTCGACGGCCGTGCGCGCGGCCAGCTCGGTCTCCAGCCCGAGCACCACACCCTGGCAGTAGGTGTACTGCGCGCGCACCAGCGACCCGGCTTTGATGCCGTCGAACACCAGGTGGGTCTCCGGGTCGATCAGCGTCTGGTCGATCCAATCGCCCATCTGCTCAGCACGTTTCAGGTGATCCCCGTAGCGCGCGAGGAAGATCCCCGCGGGTCCGTTGGCCGGGGCGTTGAAGAACTGGTCGGACTTGCGCCACGGGATGCCGCCGCCGTCCTCGGGCACCCAGGCCTTGAGGAACTGGGCGGCGAGCTTGGGTAGCGCGCGGCTGCGCTCGATGCCGGCGATCCGGGTGGCGCGCTCGAGCGCCAGCGCCAGCCAGGCCATGTCGTCGTAGTAGCTGTTGGTCCACGAGAAGTTGTTGCGCAGCCGGTGCGAGCGGACCTGTCGGTTGATCTCGGTGTGCCGGTGCGGCTGCGGATCGCGCGCCTCGGCGTCGATCAGACAGTCCAGCAGATGCGCCTGCCACCAGTAGTGCCAGGTGCCGAACCAGCGGTCACGCCGCGACGGCGGCCAGGCCACCACTCCCAGCTGGGTGCCGGGCAGCCCCCACAGGTGTTTCAGGTGTCGTTGGGTGACAGCGGCTTCGCTGCTGGCCGCGCGGTTGGCCCAGAGCTGATCCATACCTGTCGATCCTGCCCCACGCGGGTGAGCGCGCGTGTATTGCGTCGGGTGCTCACCAGGCGCGGGTCAGGTCGGCGTGCTGCTCGACCCAGGCGTGCATGGCGATCCCGGCCGCGACGCCGGCGTTGATGCTGCGCGTCGAGCCGAACTGCGCGATCGACACCGTCAGCCCCGCACCGGTGCGGGTGTCGTCGGTGATGCCGGGCCCCTCCTGCCCGAACACCAGCAGGCACTCGCGCGGCAGCGCGGTCTCCTCCAGGCGCGCCGCGCCCGGCACGTTGTCCACCGCGACCACGGTCAGCCCGGCGTCGGCCGCGAAGGCCAGCAGCTCGGCGGTGCTGTCGTGGTGACACAACCGCTGATAACGGTCGGTCACCATGGCGCCGCGGCGATTCCACCGCCGCCGCCCCACGATGTGCACCGTGTGCACCGCGAAGGCGTTGGCGGTGCGCACCACCGAACCGATGTTGGCGTCGTGGCCGAAGTTCTCGATCGCGACGTGCAGCGGATGCCGGCGCCGGTCGATGTCGGCAATGATCGCTTCCCGGGACCAGTACCGGTAGGCGTCGACGACGTTGCGAGTGTCGCCCTCGCGCAACAGGATTGGGTCGTACCGCGGGTCGTCGGGCGGCTCGCCCGGCCACGGCCCGACGCCGGCCGGCGGTGCCACCGCCCATTCGGTCGGTCCGGGGGGTTCGCTCATCGCTGCGTCCACACGCCGGCGTGCGTGCCGTCGATGGCCAGCGTCGCGTACAGCAGCGCGTCGTTGATCTCGCCCTGCGTGCACAGCGACGCGTTGACGTGCACCGAGTCCAACGAGGCGTCGGGCAGGATCAGCACCGACGACCCGTACGTCGCGCAGGCCGGGTTCAGTCCGGGGGCGGGCAGGGTCGGCGATGCCAGCAGCATCATCGGGCCGCCGCGCTTGACGGACTCGTCGCGATAGCGCGCCGCGATGGCCGTCGCCTCCAGCCCGAGCAGCATGTAGCCGTTGCCGGTGAACGCCCCCGGGTCGCCCAGCTGCATCTTGGTCACCGGGGTGCCGTCGGCCCGCCACGCCGACAGGCTGGCCGTCTTGACCGCCAGGCCGCCGCTGTCGTTGGCGTTCGTCGGCAGCAGCCCGACCGGGAACGCGACCGGGTAGGCCGACGAGCTGTCCGGGATGCGGTCGCGCGACGAATAGCCGTAGACACCACGCACCTGGCTTCGATCCTTCAGCGGCCCAAGGCAAACCGTGCCGGTGAGCCGGTCGCGCGGCGCCGAGAGTGGCGCGGGGATGTCGCGCACACCGGTCTTCGCGCTGTCGCAGCTGCCCAGCGCGGCGACCTCCATGGGGTGAGCCAGAGCGCCGTACAGGCCGAACCGGATGTCCTCGGGCTTGGCGTGCGGGTCCTTGGCCGAGGTCGCGCTCGCGTCGACGTCGATCAGCACGTAGTCGCCGTCCCAGCGCAGGTTCGACACCGACATGTTCCAGCCGAGCAGGGCCAGCGATTCCCCGAGCCGCGCGCCCTGGGCTCCGTAGGGGCGCGCGGGCTGGCTGGAGGACGAGCAGCCGGCCAGACACAGCGCCAGGCAGGCCGCTACCGCAAGGAATGTGCGCACGGTGAAGCCGGCCTAGCTCAGCCCCAGATCGGCGAGGCCGAGCACGCTCCGGTATGGCAACCCCTCGGCCTCGATGGCCTCGGCGGCGCCGGTGGCGCGGTCCACCACGGTGGCCACCCCCACCACTTCGCCGCCGGCCTCCTGGACGGCGCGCACCGCGGTCAGCGCCGAATTGCCGGTGGTGCTGGTGTCCTCGACGACCAGAACACGCTTGCCGGAAACCTCGGAACCCTCGATAAGGCGTTGCAGCCCATGGGTTTTAGCCGATTTACGGACGACAAAGGCGTCGATCGGGCGGCCCGGTGCGTGCATGACGGCGGTGGCCACCGGATCGGCGCCCAGGGTCAGCCCGCCGACCACGTCGTAGTCCCAGTCGCTGGTCAGTTCGCGCATCAGCGCGCCTATCAACGCCGAGGCGCGGTGATGCAGCGTGGCCCGGCGCAGGTCGACGTAGTAGTCGGCCTCCTTGCCGGAGGACAGCGTGACCCGCCCGTGCACCACCGACAGGCGCGACACCAGCTCCGCCAACTCGTTGTGGTCAGGTCCGGCCACGCCCACTCCCGATTCGTTTGGTGACCGCCCGCATGAGCGTCCGCGGCATCAGGCGCTCGGCGGCGATGATCGCCTTGTATTGCAGGCCAGGAATGCTGATCACCTTGTCGCGGGCGACATCGGCCAGGCTCTGGTTGACCACGTCGTCGACCTCGAGCCACATGAACGACGGCGACTTGGCCATGTCGATCCCGGCGCGGTCGTGAAACTCGGTGTGCACGTAACCCGGACACACGGCGTGCACGGAGACACCGGTGCCCTGCAGGCCGACGGACAGGCCCTCGCTGAACGAGATCACCCACGCCTTTGACGCCGAGTACGTGGACCCGCGCCCGGGCACCAGCCCGGCGACGCTGGCGATGTTGATGACGGTGCCGGCTCCAGCTTCCAGCATGGCCGGCAGCGCCGCGCGGGTCAGGTGCATGACCGCGGTGACGTTGACGTCGAGCTGCGACTGCAGCAGCGCGGGGTCGGCGGTCCAGAAGTCGCCGGAAGTGGCGAAGCCGGCGTTGTTCACCAGGACGCGCACTCCCCCGGCGGCGAGCCGGTCGCAGACCCGCTGCCGCCCTGCGGCGTCGGCCAGGTCGGCGGGCAGGATCTCGACGCTGCCGGAGTGCTGCTGCAGTTCGTCCGACAGCCTGGTCAACCGGTCCACATCGCGGGCGACCAAGACCACGTCGTAGCCGTCGGCGGCATAGCGTCGCGCGAACCCGGCGCCGATTCCGGACGTAGGCCCGGTGATCAGGGCTACGGGGCGGGGCATGAGCGACATCCTAATGACGGCGGCACCACCGGGCCCTGAGGTACCCGGCGCCCGCCGTCAGCGCTGATAGTTGCTGGCCTGGTGACCGTTGCGCCCGGAGGGGGGTGGGCGGCGGAGGGTTTCCGGGCGCCCTTCGGGTCGGGGCTGGTCGCGGCGCACCGGCTCGGCGGCGCGGCGACCGGGTTGCAGGTCGGAGCCGAGCAGCCCCGCCACGTCCTGCTGCGCCCGCCGGGGCGGCAACTCGGCGCGGCCCGCCGGGGCCAGCGGCCGGCTGGGTGAGGCGTTGCGCAGGCCCGACGGCGCCCCGGTCTCCTGCGGGGTCTCCTCGGGCAGCGGCGGCAGCACCCGCAACAGGTCGTTGAACTGGCGCACGGTGCGCAGTCCCTCGTCCCACTCGGTGCGGGTGCTGGTGATCGGCAGGGCGACCAGCGTCCAGTTCTGCTCGTTCCACATGATCTCGGCGCTGTCCGGTGCGGTGTGCGCGAAGGTGACCATCCGGCGGTCGCAGGCCCGGCGAGCGGCGTCCAGATTGGTGGAGTAGACCATCCGCGGCCCGATGGCGCCCAACAGCCAAATGTCGCTCTCCCGTGGCTCTTTGAGCCCTTTGAGCCGCAAATCGACGACGACGTTGGTGCCCACCTTGCGGTGCAGCGCGATGACGGTGGCGACCTCTTCCAGGTCGAAGATGTAGACGGCCTCGCCGCGGATCTGACCCAGGACGACGTTCTGGGCGGCGACGTCGCCCACGGTCGACATCACCCCGCGCTTCCAGCGCTTGAGGATGTCGACCGATTCACGCTCGTAGTCGAACCCGTGCGACCGCGCCCACGACTTCCGGCGCCTGCTGCGCCCGCGTCGCCGATCGATGTCGACGTACAGCAGCACCCCCGCGCCGACAAAGCACAGCGCGGAGAGCGTGAACCAGAGGGGGACCATCCAAAACAGGGTATCTGCTATTGGCCCGGAACACAGAAGGCGACCAGGTCACAACCCCATCACAGCTGGCAACAGCTGCGTGTCGCCGGAACGCGGACGGTCCCCCTCCGGCACGAGCTAATGGTGGCGACCCGCTTCGCCCGGCTTCGCCGCGCTCGCGATCGCCACTCAGCCCAGGATCAGCGACTCGCCGTCCGGGCTGACGTTCACCGGAACGGTGTCGCCGTCGTGCACATCGCCGGCCAGCAACTGCTTGGCCAGCTGGTCGCCGATGGCCTGCTGCACCAAGCGGCGCAACGGCCGGGCGCCGTAGACGGGGTCGAACCCGCGGTGCGCCAGCCACTGCTTGGCCGGCAGCGACACCTCCAGCGTGAGACGGCGCTGGGCCAGCCGCTTCTGCAGCTGGGCCAGCTGGATGTCGACGATCTGCACCAGCTCACCGGGCTCCAGGCCGTGGAAGATGATCACGTCGTCGAGCCGGTTGATGAACTCCGGCTTGAACGCCGAGCGCACCGCGGCCATCACCTGCTCCTCGCTGCCACCCGATCCCAGGTTGGACGTCAGGATCAGGATGGTGTTGCGGAAGTCGACGGTGCGGCCCTGCCCGTCGGTCAGCCGGCCCTCGTCGAGCACCTGCAGCAGCACGTCGAACACGTCCGGGTGCGCCTTTTCGATCTCGTCGAACAGGATCACCGTGTACGGCCGCCGGCGCACCGCCTCGGTCAGCTGACCGCCCTGGTCGTAGCCGATGTATCCGGGCGGGGCGCCGACCAGCCGGGCCACCGAGTGCTTCTCGCCGTATTCACTCATGTCGATGCGGACCATCGCGCGTTCGTCGTCGAACAGGAATTCCGCCAGCGCCTTGGCCAGCTCGGTCTTGCCGACGCCGGTCGGCCCGAGGAACATGAACGATCCGGTGGGCCGGTTGGGGTCGGCGACGCCGGCGCGCGAACGCCGCACGGCGTCCGAGACTGCCGTCACCGCCCTCTTCTGGCCGATGACGCGCCGGCCCAGCTCGTCTTCCATGCGCAGCAGCTTGGCGGTCTCGCCCTCGAGCATGCGCCCGGCCGGGATTCCGGTCCACGCCGAGACCACCTCGGCGATGTCGTCGGGGCCGACCTCCTCCTTGAGCATCACGTTCTCGCGGGCCTCGGCATGCGGCAGCGCGGCGTCGAGTTTCTTCTCGACCTCGGGGATGCGCCCGTAGCGCAGCTCGGCGGCCTTGGCCAGGTCGCCGTCGCGCTCGGCGCGCTCGGACTCGCCGCGCAGGGTGTCCAGCTGCTCCTTGAGCTCGCGGACGACGTCGATGGCGTTCTTCTCGTTCTGCCAGCGGGTGGTGAGCTCGGACAGCTTCTCCTTCTGGTCGGCCAGCTCCGAGCGCAGCTTCTCCAGCCGCTCCTTGGACGCCTCGTCCTCTTCTTTGGCCAGCGCCATCTCCTCGATTTCGAGGCGGCGCACCAGCCGCTCGACCTCGTCGATCTCGACGGGCCGCGAGTCGATCTCCATCTTCAGCCGGCTGGCGGCCTCGTCGACCAGGTCGATCGCCTTGTCCGGCAGGAAGCGTGCGGTGATGTAGCGGTCGGACAGCGTCGCCGCGGCCACCAGGGCCGAGTCGGTGATGCGCACCCCGTGGTGCACCTCGTAGCGGTCCTTCAGTCCGCGCAGGATGCCGACGGTGTCCTCCACCGACGGCTCGCCGACCAGCACCTGCTGGAAGCGGCGCTCCAGGGCGGCGTCCTTCTCGATGTACTTGCGGTACTCGTCGAGCGTGGTGGCGCCGACCAGCCGCAGCTCGCCGCGGGCCAGCATCGGCTTGATCATGTTGCCGGCGTCCATCGCGCCCTCGCCGGTCGCGCCGGCCCCGACGATGGTGTGCAACTCGTCGATGAAGGTGATGATCTGCCCGGCGGAGTTCTTGATGTCGTCGAGGACGGCCTTGAGCCGCTCCTCGAATTCGCCGCGATATTTGGCGCCCGCCACCATCGATCCCAGGTCCAGGCTGATGACGGTCTTGTCGCGCAGGCTTTCGGGCACGTCGCCGGCGACGATCCGCTGGGCCAGGCCCTCCACGATGGCGGTCTTGCCGACGCCGGGCTCACCGATCAGCACCGGGTTGTTCTTGGTGCGCCGGGACAGCACCTGCACGACGCGGCGTATCTCGTTGTCCCGCCCGATCACCGGGTCGAGCTTGCCCTCGCGGGCCCGCTCGGTCAGGTCGGTCGAGTACTTCTCCAGCGCCTGATAGGTCGCCTCCGGCTCGGGGCTGGTGACCCGCCCGCTGCCCCGCACCTTGACGAACCCGTCGCGCAACGCCTGAGGCGAGGCGCCGTGGCCGGTCAACAGCTTGGCGACGTCGGAGTCGCCGGTGGCCAGGCCGACCAGCAGGTGCTCGGTCGAGACGTACTCGTCGTTCATCTCGGTGGCCAGCTGCTGGGCGGTGGTGACGGCGGCCAGCGACTCGCGCGACAGCTGCGGTTGCGAGCTGGCGCCGCTGATCTGCGGCAGCCGCTCCAGCACCCGCTCGGTTTCGGCGCGAATGGCGGCCGGGTCGACGCCGACGGCCTCCAGCAGCGGCGCGGCGATGCCGTCCGCCTGCGTCAGCAGGGCCATCAGTAGGTGCGCGGGCCGGATCTCGGGGTTACCGGCGGCCGAGGCCGCCTGCAGCGCCGAGGTCAGCGCCGCTTGGGTCTTGGTGGTCGGGTTGAAAGAGTCCACGACGAGCTCCGTTCAGGTACAAAAAGGTTTGCAAAAATGCTTGTCGGCTTGTTCAACGTCGTCAAGGTTGAGTCTGTTCCGCTCAACTCTATCGAGTTTTGGGCACTACGGCGTACGGGGTACCCCCATACCGATGACACAGACGACGCAGCATCCCCACCACGTCGGCGCCGAGCTCGTCAGGACCCCGCGCCGCGTTCCCCTGAGCTTCTTGCTCGCCGCCCTGGCCGCCGGACTGGCGCTCGCGGGGCTGGTCGCGGTCGGGTTGCACACCGATCTCGCCGGTGGCACCCCCTCGACGACGGTCCCGGAGTCCGGCACGCTGCAGGTCAACGGGACCGGAGTGGCGAAGACGATCCCCTGTCACGGCGGCTACCTGTCGGTGAGCGGGCAGAAGAACACCATCACCCTCACAGGGCACTGCACCAGCGTCAGCGTGTCCGGCAGCGGCAACCACGTCGGGGTCGACAGCGCCGATGCGGTCAGCGCGTCGGGGAGCGGCAACGTCGTTCTCTATCACTGGGGTTCGCCCAAGGTGGACAACGTCGGGACGGCCAACATCGTCCGACAGGACTGAGTCACCGGCGGCCGAGCCTAGAATCGGGGCCCGTGAGCCTGGAGGACGTCGACGCACTGCGGGTGCTGCGCGATGCCTTCGCACCAGCCGAATCGGCCTCGGTCGGCGATCCCGGTGAGCTCGTCCACCGGTTCTACACCCATTGGTTCGCCCTCGACGGCTCGGTGCGCGACCTGTTCCCGCCCGAAATGGCCGCCCAGCGGCTCGCTTTCGGCCACGCGCTGCACTGGGTGTACGGCGAGCTGGTCGCGCGGCGCGCCCAGCAGCCGGTGGCGTTCCTGGCCCAGCTCGGCCGCGATCACCGCAAATACGGTGTGCTGCCGCCGCATTACGACACCCTGCGACGCGCGTTGCTGGCTACCCTGCGTACGCAGTTGGGTGCCGCGTGGACCGACGCCGTCGACGAGGCGGCCAGGCAGTCGCTGAACCTGATCACCGGGGTGATGAGCGGAGCCGCCGACGCCGACGAGGGGCCCGCCTGGTGGGACGGCACCGTCGTCGAGCACCTCCGGGTGTCGCGGGATCTGGCCGTGGTCCGGCTGCGGCTCGATCAGCCGATGGACTACCACCCCGGCCAGTACGTCAACGTCCACGTGCCCCAATGCCCGCACCGCTGGCGGTTTTTGAGTCCCGCGATTCCGGCCGACCCCGGCGGCGGGATCGAGTTTCACGTCCGCCTGGTTCCCGGCGGCCTGGTGAGCACCGCGATCGTCAACGAGACCCGCACCGGCGACCGCTGGCGGCTGTCCAGCCCGCACGGCGGCCTGCGCGTCGACCGCGAGGGCGGCGACGTGCTGATGGTTGCGGGCAGCACCGGCCTGGCGCCCCTGCGGGCGCTGATCATGGACCTGGCGCGGTTCGCGGTGAACCCGCGGATACATCTCTTCTTCGGCGCCCGCTACCGCTGCGAACTCTACGATCTGCCGACCCTGTGGCAGGTCGCCTCGCACAATCCGTGGCTGTCGGTCTCGCCCGTCTCGGAATACAACAGCGACCCCTCCTGGGCCGCAGACTATCCCGACGTCACGCCGCCGCGCGGCCTGCACGTGCATCAGATCGGGCGGCTGCCCGACGTGGTGACCAAGTACGGCGGCTGGGGCGATCGGCAGATCCTGGTCTGCGGCGGGCCGGCGATGGTCAACGCCACCAAGGCCGCCCTGATCGCCAAAGGGGCTCCGCCCCAACACATTCAGCATGACCCGCTGTGGAGGTAGCCATGCACGTCGTCACCCTGCACGATCCGTCGTCGCCGGTGGTCGCGCAGTTCGTCCCCGAGGCGGGGATGATCGGCACCTCGCTGCGCGACGCCGGGGTCGAGCTGCTGGGCCAGCGCCGCGGCCTGGACGCCTACATCTCGGACGGCAAGACGATGGGCATCCCGCTTCTGTATCCATGGGCAAACCGATTGGACGAGAACACCTACACCGCGCAGGACGTCACCGTGACCCTGACGCCGGGAGAAAACGGGGTGCGCGCCGACCCCAACGGGCTACCCATCCACGGCGTCCTGGCCGCCTACCCCGGGTGGCGGGTAACGGCCGAGATTGCCAACGAACTGACCGCCGAACTCGATTTCGGCGCCGATCCCCGATTGCTGGCCAGCTTTCCCTATCCGCATGTGCTGGCGGTGACGGCGCGGCTGGCCGACCGGAGGCTGACGGTCCGGACCACGGTCACCGCGACCGGTGACCGGGCGGTGCCGCTGTGCTTCGGGTTCCATCCCTATCTGCAGCTGCCCGACGCGCCGCGGGCCGACTGGGTCATCGACACACCGCCGCTGCGGCATCTGGGCCTCGACGACAGGGGCCTGCCGACGGGCGATTCCGAGCGGCAGCCCGCGCTGTCAGAGGCATTGCGCGACAATGCTTTCGACGATGCCTACGATCAGGTGGGCGAGGGTTCGGTGTTCGCGGTGTCCGGCGGCGGGCGCCGCATCGAGGTGCACTTCGACGCCGGCTATCCGGCGGCGCAGATCTTCGCGCCGCCGGCCGACGACCCCGCGAAGGCTATCGTGTGCTTCGAGCCGATGACCGCACCCACCGACGCGCTGCGCCGGGGCGGCTACCGCTGCGCGCGGCCGGGCGAGCCGGCGGTCACGCAGTTTTCGATCCGGGTGTGATCACAGTGACCATGTGGGTCACTGCAGTCGCCGCCTGGTGGTCACCAGGTGAATGCGAAACAGCGCTAGCCGAGACGCTAGCGCCTTCGCGGACTTTGTATGCCTCTGAGACAGGAACCCTTGGGGCGAAGGCGAAACCGAGCGAGAATCAGCGTCCGCGGCGGGGCTGCCACACCACCAGCGCGGTGCTCTTGGGCACCACCGCCACGTCGCGGCGCTGGCTGGCCCGTGTCTGCGCCAGCTCCTCGGTCAACTCCTTGACCCGGGCCTGTAGCGCCTCGACCTGATTGGTCAGCTCGATGATGCGCTTGATGCCGGCGAGGTTGACCCCCTCGTCCTGCGAGAGCCGTTGCACCTCGCGCAGCAGGTCGACGTCGTGCTCCGAATACCGCCGTCCCCCACCGGAAGTCCGGCGCGGGCTGACCAGGCCGAGGCGGTCGTAGGTGCGCAGCGTCTGGGCGTGCATGCCGGCCAGCTCGGCGGCCACCGAGATCAGGAAGGTCCGGGCGTCGTCCTTTCTTGAATTGCTCGAGCCCTTGGCCATCAGCGATTGCCCGCCCATCCCGCCCGGGGATCGAAGCCACTGGAACGCTCGGCGGCCGCGTACGCCTCCAGCGCCTCCTGGGCCGCGCCCTCCAAATTGGGCGGCACGGCGACCTTTACGGTCACCAGCAGGTCCCCGTTGCCGCCGCTGCGCTTGGGCACGCCCCGCCCGCGCACCCGCAGGATGCGGCCGTCGGCGGTGCCCTTGGGCACCCGGACGCCGACCTTGCCGTCCAGCGTGGGCACGGAAATAGTTGAGCCCAAAGCTAATTCGGTGAAGCTGACGGGAACGGTCACAGTCAGGTCGTCGCCGTCGCGTCCGAACACCTTGTCCGGGCGCACATGCACCGTCACGTACAGGTCACCCGACGGCGCCCCGCGCAACCCCGCCTCGCCCTGGCCGGGCAGCCGGATGCGCTGTCCGTCCTCGACGCCCGGCGGGATGCGCACGTTGATGGTGCGGGTGCGGGTGGTGACGCCGGTGCCCTTGCACTCGTCGCACGGGTGCTCGATGATCGAGCCGCTGCCCCGGCAATCGGTGCACGGCTCGGAGAAGCCGAACGCCCCCTGGTTGCGGTTGATCACGCCGGAGCCGTTACAGGTGGGACACACCTTCGGGCTGGTGCCCGGCCGCGCGCCGCTGCCGTGGCAGTTGGTGCACGGCGCCGGGCTGGTCAGCCGCAGCGGCATCGCCACGCCCTTGGCGGCCTCGACGAAATCCAGCTGGGTTTCGGTCTCCAGGTCGTTGCCTCGGCGCGGCCGGCTGGGCCGGCCGCCCGAACCACGCCCGAACAACCCGCCGAACAGGTCACCGATGTTGGTGCCGCCGCTTCGGCCGGCGGCATCGAACAAATCGTTGAGGTTGAACTCAGCGCCGTCACCGCCGACGTTGAAGCCCCCGAACCCGCCGCTGTCGAACCGGCGCCCGCCAAAACCACCGCCGGCGAACAGCCTTCGGGTTTCGTCGTATTCCTTGCGCTTGGCCGGATCCGACAAGACGTTGTGCGCCTCGGAGACCGCTTTGAAGCGTTCGCCGGCGGCGGGGTTGTCGGGGTTGGCGTCCGGGTGTAGATCGCGCGCCAACTTGCGGTAGGCGCGTTTGATCTCTTCGGGACTGGCGTCAGAGGAGACGCCAAGCTCCTTGTAGAAGTCCTTTTCGACCCATTCACGCTGGGCCATGTCGCGTCACCCCCTCACCTTTCTTCTGTTGTGCCGATTGTGTGGTCTAGTCACCGGACGTGCCGGCGTTATCGTCCGATTCGACCGGCTCGGTTTCCCCGGCGGCCGCAGCGGACTCACCCGCGTCGCCGTCGGGGGGGGGCCGGGGGGGGCAGCCCCCCCCCAGGGGGGGGGGGCCCCGGGAGCCCCAATTTTTTAGCGGCCGCCCGGCGGGGGG
>NZ_BAAGDE010000081.1:0-3917 GCF_054660795.1 Mycobacterium sp. MUNTM1 | reverse complement strand
TGGTGGGTACTCCCCCCCGGCGGCGCGGGTTTTCCCGCCACTCCCCCCGGGCGGGTTACCCCGGCGGCCCCCCGCCCACACCCCCGGGCCGCGGGGCCCGCCCCCCGTCTCCCCCACGCCGACCAGAGCGTGGCGCAGCACCTGCTCACCCAGTTTGTAGCCCTGCCGCATGACGGTGCCGATCACCGGTCGGGAGCCATCGCCTTCGTGCTGAACGGCTTCGTGCAGCACCGGGTCGAAGTCCTCGCCTTCCTCGCCGAACGCCGTCAGGCCGAGGCCGGTCAGCGCGGTCTCCAGTTTGTCGGCCACCGACTTCAGCGGTCCGGATTCCAGATCGCCGTGCTTGCGTGCCCGGTCGAGATCGTCGAGCACGCCCAGCAATTGGTTGACGACGGCCGCCTTGGCCCGGTCCGCGGCGGCCTGCTGGTCGCGCAGCGCCCGCTTGCGGTAGTTGGCGAAGTCGGCCTGCACCCGTTGCAGATCGGCGGTGAGCTCGGCGACTTTGCCCTCGGGCTGGGCCGCCGTCTCGCCGGCCGGCCCCCCTCCTGGCATATCGCCGGGAGGGGGGACCTGCCGTACTTCACCGGTCTCAGGATCGATTCGCCGCTTGTCGGTGACCGTCACCTGTTCCTGTGGGTTGCTTTCCGTCACTTGGACTCCCGGTCATCGTCGACCACCTCCGCGTCCACGACGTCGTCAGCGGACCCAGCCGGGCCGCCGGCCGCGCCGCCACCGGCCTGTTCACCGGCGGCCTGGGTGGCCTCGTAGATCGCCTGTCCGAGCGCCTGGGACTCCTGGCCCAGCTTCTCCATCGCCGCCTTGATCGCGGTGATGTCGGTGCCGCCCAGGGCCGTCTTGGCCTCGGCGATCGCGGCGTCGACCTTGGACAGCGTGTCCTCGGGGACCTTCGAGCCACCCTCGGCTTCGCGCTGATCCTTGACGAACTTCTCCGTCTGGTAGACCAGCGATTCGGCCTGGTTGCGGACGTCGGCCTCTTCGCGACGCTGACGGTCCTCCTCGGCGTGCGCCTCGGCGTCCTTGATCATCCGGTCGATCTCCTCCTTGGACAGGCCGGAGCCCTCCTGGATTTTGATCGTGTTCTCCTTGCCGGTGCCCTTGTCCTTGGCCGTGACGTGCACGATGCCGTTGGCGTCGATGTCGAAGGTGACCTCGATCTGCGGGACGCCGCGCGGAGCCGGCGGGATGCCGGTCAGCTCGAAGGAGCCGAGCAGCTTGTTGTGCGAAGCGATTTCGCGCTCACCCTGGAACACCTGGATCTGCACCGACGGCTGGTTGTCGTCGGCCGTGGTGAAGGTCTCCGACCGCTTGGTGGGGATGGTGGTGTTGCGCTCGATGAGCTTGGTCATCACGCCACCCTTGGTCTCGATACCCAGGCTCAGCGGCGTAACGTCAAGCAGCAGAACGTCTTTAACCTCACCCTTCAACACACCGGCCTGCAGGGCAGCGCCCACCGCGACAACCTCATCGGGGTTGACGCCCTTGTTGGGCTCCTTGCCCCCGGTGAGCTCCTTGACCAGTTCGGTCACCGCGGGCATGCGGGTGGAACCACCCACCAGAACCACGTGGTCGATTTCGGAGACCGAGATACCGGCGTCCTTGATCACGGACTGGAAGGGCTTGCGGGTGCGGTCCAGCAGATCCTGTGTGATGCGCTGGAATTCGGCGCGGGTCAGCTGCTCGTCGAGGAACAGCGGGTTCTTGTCCGCGTCGACGGTGATGTAGGGCAGGTTGATCGAGGTGCTCTGCGAACTCGAGAGCTCGATCTTGGCCTTCTCGGCGGCCTCACGCAGCCGCTGCATCGCCATCTTGTCCTTGGTGAGGTCAATTCCGCTGGTGCCCTTGAACTTATCGACCAACCACTCGACGACGCGGTCGTCCCAGTCGTCGCCACCGAGGTGGTTGTCACCGCTGGTGGCGCGGACCTCGACCACACCCTCGCCGATCTCGAGCAGCGACACGTCGAACGTACCGCCACCGAGGTCGAAGACCAGGATGGTCTGTTCCTTCTCGCCCTTGTCCAGGCCGTAGGCTAGCGCGGCCGCGGTCGGCTCGTTGACGATCCGCAGCACGTTCAGGCCGGCGATCTGGCCGGCCTCCTTGGTCGCCTGACGCTGGGCGTCGTTGAAGTACGCCGGCACGGTGACGACCGCGTCGGTGACGTCCTCACCCAGATACGCCTCGGCGTCGCGCTTCAGCTTCATCAGCACGCGGGCGCTGATCTCCTGAGCGGTGTATTTCTTGTCGTCGACCTCGATGGACCAGTCGCTGCCCATGTGCCGCTTGACCGAACGGATGGTGCGGTCGACGTTGGTGACCGCCTGGTTCTTGGCGGGCTGGCCGACGAGCACCTCCCCGTTGCGCGCGAACGCGACGATGGACGGCGTGGTCCGCGAACCCTCGGAGTTGGCGACGACGACCGGGTCACCGCCCTCGAGGACTGCGACGACGGAGTTGGTGGTCCCGAGGTCGATACCGACCGCACGAGCCATAGTGATTCCTCCTGAATGTGTAGAGCTTGTTTGGTGCCACTATGCTGAGTGAACCAGGCTCAAGCCTGCCCCTGGGGCCGGTGGGCTGTCAACCCAGTATTGAGTGTGGTTCGCTCAACTTGTCGACCATGTTAACGGCGGTTGGTCCCGCCTTGTTCCCGGGGTGGCTAAATCTTTCGGGGCCCCGCCGGCGACTTCCTCGATCAGCGCTTGCAGCGCCCGGGCGGCCGCGCTAGCCTGCCGGGTCGCCGAGGTCGCGACATAGAGCCGCCACCGCAGGTCATGCCCGGTGATCCGGACGCTGACCAGGCCCGAGCTGTCGATGCCCTCGAGGATGGACCAGCTCAGAAAACCGATCCCCAGCCCTTGCGGATGCAGGTCGCCGCCGTGGCCATGTCGGCAGCCTCCACCGCGACGGTCCGCTCGACGCCCGCGGCGGCAAACGCGTTGTCGACCACGGCGCGGTTGCCGTATCCCGGCGGCGCGTCGACGAAGGACATGCCCGCCAGGTCGGCAAGCGAAACCGTCGTGCGCCGGGCGGCGCCGACCGCGTCCCTGGCCGCGCGGGCGGCATCGAGGGTGGCCCGGGCGTCGGGTCGCAGCGCTTCGCCGGCGGGGTGATCCTGGGCGGCGTGTTCGACCGGCACCCGTCGCTGCAGATGATCATCGGGCACATGGGCGAGGCGACCTCGTTCATGCTGCCGCGCTTCGATGCCACCCTGAAACCGGAACTGACCGGCCTGCAGCATCCGGTGAGTTCGCATCTGCGGGAGAACTTTCACTACACGTTCGCCAACTTCAACGACCACGCGACGTACGCGAACCTGGTGGCGCAGGTCGGGATCGAGCGGGTGGCGTTCTCCGCCGATTACCCGTTCGGGTCGATGGTCGACGCCACCGCCTTCCTCGACAGCTTGCCGCTGTCCGACGACGAGCGGGCCGCGATCAGCCACCGCAACGCCGAAAAACTGTTGGGGCTGTAGCGCTCTGGTGGTCCGTCGGCTCGGTCACGCGGTGATAAACCTGGGCCATCAGCTCGGTATCGATAGCCGCGCCAGGGCAGCGACTTTCGCCTCGCGGTGCGTAACCTGAGTGCCGCTATTCGAATCGTCTGGGGAGCGGCGGGTGCGGTTTTCGGAGAATGCGCGGCGAAGCCTGGCCGGTGGTTCGCTGCTGCTCGTAGCCCTGATGGGCGGTTCGGAGCTGGTGTCCGGCTGCAGCTCCGTCATCGGGGGCCGGCCGGTGGCCTCGCCCGGAGCGGGACCCACCGAACCTTCTTTCCCCACCCCCAGGTCCACACCGCCGTCGGCGACCGCCGCCCCGGCCCCGGGCCCGTCGGCCGCGCCGAGCAACCCGACCAACCCGGCGGGCGCCATCCCGCTGCCGCCCGACCAGAACGGTTACGTC
>NZ_BAAGDE010000080.1:0-21603 GCF_054660795.1 Mycobacterium sp. MUNTM1 | reverse complement strand
CCCCTACGGCGGCCCGCCGACCTACGGGCCGCCCGCCTATCCGGGCGGTTACTACCCGACGCCGGATTACCGGGGCGGTTACGGACCCGCCGGACCCCACCAGGCCGGGACGAACGGGCTGGCGATCGCCTCGCTGATCGCGGCCTTCACCGGCCTGCTGTGCGGCATCGGTTCGATCGTGGGCATCGTGCTGGGCGCGATCGCCCTGGATCAGATCAAGCGGACTCGCCAGGACGGCTTCGGCCTTGCGGTGGCCGGCATCGTCATCGGAATCGCCACGCTGGTGGTGATTTTGGTGATCGTGATCTTCAGGCTGCACTCGCTGTAGCGCGTCCCTACCAGCGCGGCCCGGCCCGGGCTGTCAGCCATCCGGCCGACGGCTGCTTAGGCTCTACATCCATGGGATCGGTCAACAGGGTGTACATCGCGCGGCTGGCGCGGATGTTGGTGTTGGGTCCGCTCGGCGAATCCGTGGGCCGAGTGCGTGATGTCGTGATCAGCATCAGCATCGTGCGCCAGCAACCGCGCGTGCTCGGCCTGGTCGTCGACCTGGCGACGCGGCGCAGCATCTTCATCCCGATCCTGCGGGTCGCCTCCATCGAGCCCAACGCGGTGACGCTGAGCACCGGCAGCGTGTCCCTGCGTCATTTCGTGCAGCGGCCCGGCGAGGTGCTGGCGATAGGCCAGGTGCTCGACACGCAGGTCGAGGTGAAGGACCCCGATCTGCCGGAGCTGGCAGGCCTCGACGTGGTCGTGACGGACCTCGGGATCGAACAGACCCGGACCCGGGACTGGATGGTCACCAGGGTCGCCGTCCGCGTGCCGAGGCGGCTCGGGCGACGTGGCCCCGTCCACGTCGTCGACTGGCAGAACGTGCAGGGCCTGACCCCGTCGGCACTGTCATTGCCGGGCCAGGGCGTGGCCCAACTGCTGGACCAGTTCGAGGGCCGCAGGGCGGTCGACGTGGCCGACGCCATCCGCGGGCTGCCGGTCAAGCGGCGCTACGAGGTGCTCAAGGCGCTCGACGATGACCGACTGGCCGACGTGTTGCAGGAGCTGCCCGAATTGGATCAGGCCGACGTGCTCTCCCAGCTGGGCACCGAACGCTCCGCCGACGTGCTCGAGGAGATGGATCCCGACGACGCGGCCGACCTGCTCGGTGTGCTGAATCCGACCGACGCCGAGATGCTGCTGACCCGGATGGACCCCGATGACTCCGAGCCGGTGCGCAGGCTGCTCGCGCACTCCCCCGACACCGCCGGCGGCTTGATGACCTCGGACCCCGTGGTGCTGACTCCCGACACATCGGTTGCCGAGGCGCTGGCCCGGGCTCGCGACCCCGAACTAACCACGGCGCTGTCGTCCATGGTGTTCGTGGCGCGGCCGCCGACCGCCACCCCCACCGGCCACTACCTGGGCTGCGTGCCGCTGCAACGGCTGCTGCGTGAACCGCCGTCGGCGTTGGTCGGCGGGATCGTCGACAGCGACCTGTTGACATTGACGCCGGAGACCCCGCTCGGTGCGGTCACTCGCTACCTGGCCGCCTACAACTTGGTGTGCGGACCCGTGGTCGACGACCAGAATCATCTGCTCGGCGCGGTAACGGTGGACGACCTCCTCGATCACCTGCTCCCGCACGACTGGCGGGTGGACATGCAGGAGTTCGACGCCGCCGGCCGGATCAACGGACTGGGAGGATCCGAGTGAGCAAATCCTCGGCCCCGCGGGGCCTGTACACCCCGCGGACGTCGCGCAGGTATTCACCGCGGCTGGACCCCGAGGCCGTCGGGCAGATCACCGAGTCGATCGCGCGCTTCTTCGGTACCGGCCGCTATCTGCTGATCCAGACCATCGTCGTGTTCGTCTGGATCGCGCTGAACTTGTTCGCGGTGGGACTGCGCTGGGACCCCTATCCGTTCATCCTGCTGAACCTGGCCTTCTCCACCCAGGCCGCCTACGCGGCGCCGCTGATCCTGCTCGCCCAGAACCGCCAGGAGAACCGCGACCGAGTCGCGCTGGAGCAAGACCGTCGTCGCGCCGCCGAAACCAAGGCGGACACCGAGTACCTGGCGCGCGAACTGGCCGCGTTGCGACTGGCCGTCGGCGAGGGCGTGACCCGTGAATACCTCCGTCACGAGCTCGATGACCTGCGCGAACTACTGACCAACCTGCTGCCCGAAACCGTGGACGTCGACCCGGTTGCGGGCGGCGACGGCCTGGAGCGGACGGCTAAGAAATCCAGGTGAGAACCGTTTGGACCATTGCGCCACTCGTGTCACAAGAGTTATGTATGGTGATCTGGTTCACCGAGCTAACGAAAGTAAGCCCAGCTCACACCTAGGACGGTCGAGTGCGCATTGGGGGAAGCCGGGGTGAGAGCCCCGCCGCCGCGACTGAGCGGCAGCGAGCACTTCGGAACACGCGCAAGCCGATTTTCGGCATAGCAATGATTACTCCACTGGTCTTCGCGGGGGCGGTCAGCGCGGCGGCCCCTACGCTTCCGGTGCGAATGCCCTCGCGGCATGCCGCCGTCACCCCGGTGGCCGCGGTCTCGCCGACCTTCCCCGACCTCACCGGGCCGGCCGTCGTCGGGATCGACCGCAGCCCGACCGTCTTTCACGTCGCCGAGCCCGCCTTGTCGGCTCCGCCGCCGGCGATGATCGTCAATGCGCCCGGCGCCCTGGGCATCCCGAGCATCGCGCTGGCCGCATACCGCAGCGCTGAGCAGAAGATGGCCGTCGCCGCCCCGGGCTGTGGCGTCAGCTGGAACCTGCTGGCCGGCATCGGACGCATCGAATCCGGCCACGCCGGCGGCGGCGCCGTCGACGCCCGCGGCACCGCCATCAACCCGATCTACGGCCCGTCGCTGGACGGCACGCTGCCCGGCAACGAGACGATCATCCAGAGCAGCGCCGGCAACCGCGTCACCTACGCCCGCGCGATGGGACCGATGCAGTTCCTGCCGGGGACGTGGGCGCGCTACGCCTCCGACGGCAAGGGCGACGGCGTGGCGGACCCGCAGAACATCTTCGACGCCACCCTGGCCGCCGCCCGCTACCTGTGCAGCGGCGGGCTCAACCTGCGTGATCAGTCGCAGGTCTTGACCGCGATCCTGCGCTACAACAACTCGATGCCGTACGCGCAGAACGTGCTGGGCTGGGCCGCGGCCTACGCCACCGGTGTGGTGCCGGTCGACCTGCCGCCGATGACCGGGCCGCCGCCGCCGCTGGGCGACGCCCACCTCGAGCACCCCGAGGGGCTCGGCCCCAACCTGCCGATGAACATCAACGGCCTGCCGCTGGACGACCCGCTGGCGCGCGTTCCGTTGATCGACCTGAGCAGCCCGGCGCTGGTCAGCCCCCCGCCGATGTTCCCGTGGATGACGCCCACGCCCCAACAGGCGCCGGCCCAGATTCCCGGTTGCACGGTGATCTGCATCAGCTCGCAGGGCAGCCCGCCCGCGGGCCCGACGCCGCCGTTCGCGCCCCCGGCACAGCTCGCGCCCCCGGCACAGCTCGCGCCCCCGGCACCGCCGTTCGGCGCCCCCGGCTTCCGGACCCTCGCAGGCCGCACCGGCGCCCAAGCCCGCCGGCCCGTCGGGCGCGGCACCCGGCGCGCCCAAGCCGAAGCCGGCGGGACCCGGCCCGGCCTGACCGCCTCGCGGGTCACCGCATAACGGCGCCGTCACGCACGCCTACACTCGGCGGTGATGTCTCGCCATGACTCTTCCGATTCAGCAGCCGACCTGAGCGCGGCTATCCGCACCGCCCTGGGCAAGGTGATCGACCCCGAACTGCGGCGTCCGATCACCGAACTCGGGATGGTCAAGAGCATCGACACCGAGCCCGACGGCGCGGTGCACGTCGCGATCTACCTGACCACCGCCAGCTGCCCGAAGAAAACCGAGATCAGCGACCGCGTCAGCCAGGCGGTCGCCGACGTCCCGGGCACCGGCGCGGTCAAGGTCACGCTGGACGTGATGAACGACGAGCAGCGCACCGAGCTACGCAAGCAGCTGCGCGGCGACGCCCGCGAGCCCATTATCCCGTTCGCACAACCGAATTCGCTGACCCGGGTCTACGCCGTCGCGTCCGGCAAGGGCGGTGTCGGCAAGTCCACCGTCACGGTCAACCTGGCGGCGGCGATGGCGGCCCGCGGCCTGTCGGTCGGTGTGCTGGACGCCGATATCCACGGGCACTCCATCCCCCGGATGATGGGCACCACCGACCGGCCCACCCAGGTCGAGTCGATGATCCTGCCGCCCATCGCGCACGACGTCCGGGTCATTTCGATCGCCCAGTTCACCGAGGGCAACACCCCGGTGGTGTGGCGCGGGCCGATGCTGCACCGCGCGCTGCAGCAGTTCCTGGCCGACGTCTACTGGGGCGACCTGGACGTGCTGCTGCTCGACCTGCCCCCGGGGACCGGCGACATCGCCATTTCGGTGGCGCAGCTGATTCCGAACGCGGAGATCCTGGTGGTGACGACGCCGCAGCTGGCCGCGGCCGAGGTCGCCGAGCGAGCGGGCAGCATCGCGCTGCAGACCCGCCAGCGCGTCGTCGGCGTCGTGGAGAACATGTCCGGGCTCACCCTGCCCGACGGCTCCACGCTGCAGGTCTTCGGTGAGGGCGGTGGCCAGCAGGTGGCCGAGCGGCTCTCCCGGGCGGTCGGCGCCGACGTGCCGCTGCTGGGGCAGATTCCGCTGGATCCCGAGCTGGTGGCCGCGGGCGACTCCGGCACCCCGCTGGTGCTGAGCGCGCCCGACTCGCCGGTGGGCAAGGCGCTGCGCGGGGTGGCCGACAGCTTGTCGTCGCGCAAGCGCGGGCTCGCCGGCGTATCGCTGGGGCTCGACCCGACCCGGCGCTGACGCACGAGGGGCCCTACCGGCCGTTGATGGCGCTCAGGTCGCGTCGGTGTCGAACGGCGTGTGACCGCTGCCCTGCTGCTCGGCAGCCAGCGCCTGGCCGTTCGCGGCGGGCGGCGCCGGGCGCGGGGTCTGCGGCGGCGCGCCGTTCGCCGGTTTGTCGAAGGCTCCGGTCAGGAAGGAGTCGTCGCCGTCCAGCAGGTGCTTGGTCAGCGCCGCGCGCGGTGTCATGCCACGTAGCTTCTGCAGTTCGCTCAGCGGGACGCGCAGATCGTCGAACTCCGGCCCGAGATCCTCGCGCAGCTGGCTGCTCACACCGCTGAGGTAGTCACGCGCCTGGCGCAAGGCGTTGGACGTCCACCGGATGGCACCCGGCAGCCGCTCGGGCCCGAGGACCACCAGCCCGACCACGACGAGGACGAGCATGTGCTCCCAGCTCAGGCTGCCGAACATCAGGTGTCGGGGTCTGGTTTGACGGTCAGTGTGACGTGGCGGCCGTCGCGGACGACCTCGATCGGCGAGTCCTGGCCGATGGTCAACTGCCGCACCGCGACGACGAACTCGTCGGCGTCGGCGACCTTACGGTTGCCGACCTTGACGACGACGTCGTTCTCCAGCACTCCGCCCTTCTGCGCGGGGCTGCCCGCCTTCACGTTGGCCACCTGGGCGCCGGACGCGATCGCATTGCTCACCGAGCGGGTGCTGACCCCCAGCGTCGGGTGCACGATCTTGCCGTCCTTGATCAGCGTCTGGGCGACCTGCTTGGCCTCGTTGATCGGGATCGCGAAGCCGAGCCCACTTGCGCTGTCGGACAACGACTTACCGGCCGTGTCGATGCCGATCACCTGGGAATCCATGTCGATCAGCGGACCGCCGGAGTTTCCGTGGTTGATCGAGGCGTCGGTCTGCAGCGCGTCGATCACCGTGTCGGTGTCCGAGCCCTCCCCCGACAGCGGCACCGGCCGGTGCAGCGCGCTGATGATGCCGTGTGTCACGGTGCTGCGCAGGCCCAGCGGCGCACCTGCGGCCAAGACCTCGTCACCCACCCGCACCTTGTCGGAGTCGCCGAGGCGCGCCACCGACAGGTTGTCGACGTTGTCGACCTTCAGCACGGCCAGGTCGGTCTTGGGGTCGCGGCCCACCAGGTTCGCCGGCACCTCCTTGCCGTCGTTGAACACCACCGTCGTCTTGAACTGGCTGGGATTGTTCGCCGCCTCGGAGATGACGTGGTTGTTGGTGACGATGTAGCCGCGGCCATCGATGACGACGCCGGAGCCCTGCATGCCTTCCTGGTCGCTCTTGGACTCGATGGTCACCACCGCACCCGCAGTCGCGGCCGCCACCTTGGCGAAGCGGCCGGCCGGGCCTTCGCCGTTGCCGTTGGTCGACAGCGTCACCTTCGAGGTGGTGAACGCCTCGGCGACCTCGGCCGTCTTGCGACCGATCACGCCACCGAGCATTCCGATGACCAGGGCGATCAGCAGCAGGATCAGCAACGCCAGGTACGAGACCTTGCCGCCGAACAACACGTCGCGCACGCCCAGTTTGCCGCCGTAGCCCAGCGTGGTCCCGGACCGCGACGGCGCCACCGCCGGCGTGCCCAGCGCCGCGGCGGCCCCCGGGTCTCGCCAGGGATCGTCTTGGCCGTCGGGCTCCAGACCGTTCTTCTCGGCGGCCAGCGCGTTGGCATCCACCGGGTGGCGCTGCAGCGAGTCGGGACTGCCGTCGGGCCGGTGGAACGCCTCCTGCAGCACGGGGTCGGCCGGCCGGTTGCTCGGCCGGAACTCGGCCTGGTCCCGGTACTTCTGGGGACGGACCCGCTCGGCCACGAACGATCCGCGCAGCCCGTCGGGACGACCGAACTCCCGAGTCGAAGCGGGGTCGACCGGCGGACGCGAGATGGGGCGCGGCGCCAATCGGTTGCCGCTGTCTTTTGCTTGGTCGTAGCCTTGGTCGGAGGTCACGTTATCCCTTTTGGATCCTCTACTTGAGCGCTCAAGACAGGCCTTTACCGGGTGAAATACGCGGCACCGGCGTTGTCCGTGTCCACCCTAGTATCCATGGCGCGCGGTCGGTCGGCGTGAACGCGCGTGTGGGGCGGGCTGGACGCTACCGGCGCTTGCGCCGCTCACGTCCGTCACGGTCGACGAAGCGGTCGGATGCCTGCGCGGAGGAGTCGTCGGGCGACTCGTAGGGAATGTCGGCGAGCATGCCGAGCAGCGTGCTGGGGATGCGGATGGGGCGCGAGTCGCGCAGCGCCGCGCGCGCCCTGCTCTGGTCCTCGACCTCGTCCGCACACTGGGCGCACAACGACAGATGGTGCGCGGCCCGCAGGTGCGCGTTCATCCGGAGCTCGCCGTCGACGAACGCGGCGATCGCTTCGACGGACAGGTGCTCGGTGGACCCGAACTGGCGCGGTGCGCCGATGGGCGCGTCGCTCTGGGAGGCGAACTGAGCGGGGAGCCAGGAGAACGCGCGGCGGAACACATGTCCACGATCGGGCATCACCAACTCCTCGCCATTCAATTTCTTATTGCCGCCTTATTCGAATGTAGCGCGAGAGGGCGCGAGATACCGAGGCTAAGGCCGCAAAGCCGCTGAATAGCTGCCCGAACGTTAGGCGGGCGGGCGGTGGTTACGCCGACTTGGCGCGCGCGGCGTCGTGGTCGGGGTGCGCGGCAAGGTAGTCGCGCAACGCCTGGCGGCCGCGGTGGATGCGGCTGCGCACGGTGCCCAGTTTGACGCCCAGCGTGGCACCGATCTCCTCGTAGGACAGGCCTTCGATGTCGCACAGCACGACGGCGGCACGGAATTCCGGCGGCAACGAATCGAGCGCGGCCTGCAGGTCTGGGCCCAGACGCGAATCGTGGTAGATCTGCTCGGGGTTGGGCTCGTCGGCGGGCACCCGCTCGTAGTCCTCGGGCAGCGCCTCCATCCGGATGCGCGAGCGCCGCCGCACCATGTCGAGGAACAGGTTCGTGGTGATGCGGTGCAACCACCCTTCGAACGTTCCCGGCTGGTAGTTCTGCACCGACCGGAAGACCCGGATGAAGGTCTCCTGGGTGAGGTCCTCGGCGTCGTGCTGATTGCCGGAGAGCCGGTAGGCCAGCCGGTACACCCGGTCGGCGTGCTGACGCACCAACTCGTCCCAGGACGGCATGGCCGCCTTGTCGCCAGTCGCGTCGAACACCGCGGTCCCTTGCAGCGCGTCGGACGGCTCCACCCACTCGTCGGTGGGGAGGTCCTGCGCATGAGACATGCTGGACGGGCTGAGAAGCGTGGTGATGATCAAATCCTCCGAATCCGGCGCGCCGAGAAGCGGCACTTCGTCACTGGCGGTAACAGGTAGTTCCCATTCGGTATTCCCGGTCCAACGCCCTCCGCGATCCATAGGGCTACCGTCGCGTACCGGAGTATGTGCGGTATATGAACAATCTGAGCTGACCCTGAGAAACCGTATCGTTACCTGCGCTGTGCAGGAGATATCCATCGGGCAGTGACCTTAAACGCATCGGGACCGTTGGGCGTGTCACCCCGATCCGATTCAGGCGCGCCTGTCGGACTGCGCGCCGAAGTGGAATACGCTGCGGGCATGGACGGCACCGACGCAGAAGCCCCCGGCCAGGCAGCGCCCAGCCGGGCCGAATCGCTCTTCGCGCACGCCGAAAGCTCGATATCGGAGGACGCGCTGTTGGCGGCCGCGCGCGAGCGGGCCGTGGACATCGGCGCCGGCGCGGTGACACCGGCGGTCGGCGCGCTGCTGAGCCTGCTGACCAAGCTGAGTGGCGGCAAGGCCATCGCCGAAGTCGGCACCGGAGCGGGCGTCAGCGGGCTGTGGCTGTTGTCCGGCATGAGCGACGACGGCGTCTTGACGACCATCGACATCGAGCCCGAATACCTGCGGCTTGCCAAGCAGGCGTTCACCGAGGCCGGCATCGGCCCGTCGCGCACCCGGCTGATCGGCGGCCGCGCCCAGGAGGTGCTCACCCGGCTCGCCGACGAGTCCTACGACCTGGTGTTCATCGACGCCGACCCGATCGATCAGCCGGACTACGTCGTCGAGGGCGTGCGGCTGCTGCGCCCCGGTGGCGTGATCGTGGTGCATCGCGCCGCGCTGGGCGGGCGGGCCGGCGACCCGGCCGCCCGCGACGCCGAGGTGGTCGCGGTCCGGGAGGCGGCGCGCCTGATCGCCGAGGACGAGCGCCTCACCCCGGCGCTGGTACCGCTCGGCGACGGCATCCTGGCCGCCGTCCGCGACTGATCCGCCGAACCTTTTATCTCCCACCGCTTCGGCGTCGAGCACGCGTTTGGCGCGTCGCCATCTTTATGAATTCTTGACGCGCGCCGTCCTTGACCGTGGACTGAACATGCGTTTAGCGTACTGAACATGCGTTCAGCCGACTTGACCGCAGCCGCCCGGATCCGAGACGCGGCCATCGAACAGTTCGGCGAGCACGGGTTCGGCGTCGGGCTGCGCGCCATCGCCGAAGCGGCCGGCGTCAGTGCCGCGCTGGTCATCCACCACTTCGGCTCCAAGGACGGATTGCGCAAGGCGTGCGAGGACTACATCGCCGAGACGATCCGCGGCAGTAAGTCAGAGGCGCTGCAATCCAACGACCCGGCCACCTGGTTCGCCCAGATGGCCGAGATCGAGGAGTACGCGCCGCTGATGGCCTATTTGGTGCGCAGCATGCAGGCGGGCGGCGAACTGGCAAACATGCTGTGGCGCAGGATGATCGACAACGCCGAGGAATACATGGAAGAGGGCGTGCGCGCCGGGACCATCAAGCCCAGCCGCGACCCCAAGGCCAGGGCCAGGTATCTGGCCATCACCGGTGGCGGCGGCTTCCTGCTCTACATCCAAATGCACGAAACGCCAACGGATCTGCGAGCGGTGCTGCGCGACTACTCGCGTGAGATGGTGTTGCCCGCGCTCGAGGTCTACACCGAGGGCCTGCTGACCGACCGGACCATGTACGACGCATTCCTGGCAGCTGACGATCAAGGAGAATCTGATGCCAACTGAAAACGCCACCGGTGTCGCACCCATCGAGATCCGCGGGCTCACCAAAAATTTCGGTGTGGTGCGGGCGCTGGACGGCCTGGACCTCACGGTGCGGGAAGGCGAAGTCCACGGGTTCCTCGGGCCCAACGGCGCCGGGAAGTCGACGACCATCCGCATCCTGCTTGGCCTGGTCAAGGCCGACGGCGGCAGCGTGCGGCTGCTCGGCGGCGACCCCTGGACCCAGGCCGTCGCCCTGCATCGCCAAATCGCCTACGTCCCAGGCGATGTCACCCTGTGGCCGTCGCTGACCGGCGGCGAGACCATCGACCTGCTGGCCCGCATGCGGGGCGGCATCGACAAGAAGCGCCGCGCCGAGCTGATCGAGCGCTTCGACCTGGACCCGCACAAGAAGGCGCGCACCTACTCCAAGGGCAACCGCCAGAAGGTGTCGCTGATCTCGGCGTTCTCGTCGCACGCCAGGCTGCTGCTGCTGGACGAGCCGAGCAGCGGCCTGGACCCGTTGATGGAGAACGTGTTTCAACAGTGTGTGGCACAGGCCCGCGACCGGGGCACCACGGTGTTGTTGTCCAGCCACATCCTGGCCGAGACGGAAGCGTTGTGCGAGCGGGTGACGATCATCCGCGCCGGCAAGACCATCGAAAGCGGTTCGTTGAACTCCATGCGGCACCTGAGCCGCACCTCGATCAAGGCCGAAATGATCGGTGATCCAGGCGATCTCAGGCACATCAAGGGCGTCGAGGACGTCACCGTCGAGGGCAACACGCTGCGCGCCCAGGTCGACAGCGAGAGCCTGGGTGAGCTCATCCGCGTCCTGGGCGACGCCGGGGTGCGCAGCCTGGTCAGCCAGCCGCCGACCCTCGAAGAGCTTTTCCTGCGCCACTACGACACGTCCGGCGGTGACGGTCGGCACGGACGCGACGAGGCGAAGGTCTCGCTGTCATGAGCACGACCACAATCGACCGGCCCTTCCCCTCGGCATCGGCTGCGCCACTGGAGAGTTCGAACTTCTCCGGAACGCTCGCGATGCTGCGGCTCTATCTGCGCCGCGACCGCGTGTCGATGCCGCTGTGGGTGCTGCTGCTGTCGGTGCCATTGGCCACGGTGTATGTCGGCAGCATCGAAAAGGTCTACCCCACCGCGCCCGCCCGCGCCGGGTTCGTGGCCTCCATCATGGCCAGCCCGGCCCAGCGCGCCCTCTACGGCCAGGTGTACAACGACAGCCTTGGCGCCGTGGGCATTTGGAAAGCCGGAATGTTCCACGTGCTCATCGCGGTGGCCGTCATCCTCACGGTGATCCGGCATACCCGCGCCGACGAGGAGAACGGTCGAACCGAGTTGGTGGACTCGACCGCGATCGGCCGCTACGCCAGCCTGAGCGCGGCGCTGCTGCTGTCGTTCGGGGCATCGATCGCCACCGGCGCGATCGGTGCGGTCGGCCTGTTGAGCACCGACGTGCCGGCCGGCGGGTCGCTGGCCTTCGGGGCGGCGCTGGCCTGCTCCGGCCTGGTGTTCACCGCCGTCGCCGCGGTGACCGCGCAGCTGTCGCCGAGTGCCCGGTTCGCCCGCGGTGCCGCATTCGCCGTCCTGGGCGCCGCGTTCACCCTGCGCGCCGTCGGCGACGCCGGTGACGGCACGCTCTCGTGGCTCTCCCCGCTGGGATGGTCGCTGCAGGTCAAACCGTATGCGGGCGACCGCTGGTGGGTGCTGGTGCTGCACCTGGTGACGACGGCCGTGTTGACCGTGCTGGCGTATCGGTTGCTCGCCGGCCGCGACGTCGGCGCCGGGCTGATCGCGGAGCGGCCCGGCCCCGCCGCCGCCGCGCCCGCGCTGGGCAACGTGTTCGGGCTGACGTGGCGGCTGGACCGCGCCGCGCTGCTGCTGTGGACGGTGGGGTTGTGCCTGTACGGCCTGCTGATCGGCAGCGTGGTGCACGGCATCGGCGACGAGCTGGGCGACAGCGGCGTGGCGCGCGACATCGTCGCACGGATGGGCGGCACCAGCGCCCTCGAGGAGGCGTTCATCGCCGTCGCGTTTTCCATGATGGGCATGGTGGCCGCCGCGTTCGCCGTCTCGCTCACGTTGCGGCTCCACCAGGAGGAGTCGAGCCAGCGAGCCGAAACGGTGCTGGCCGGCGCGGTGTCGCGAACCCGCTGGCTGACAAGCCATTTGGTGGCCGCACTCGCCGGATCCGCGGCGGCGATGCTGGCCAGCGGCCTGACCGCCGGTGTCGTCTACGGCGTCGCGGCCGGCGATGTCGGCGCCACGCTGCCGATGGTCGTTGCCAGCGCGGCCGTCCAACTGCCGGCCGTGTGGCTGCTGTCGGCCGTAACGGTCTGCGTGTTCGGCCTTGCGCCGCGCCGGACGCCGGTGGCCTGGGGCGTGCTGATCGGCTTCGTCGCCCTGTACCTGATCGGGTCGTTGGCCGGTTTCTCGCAGTGGCTGCTCGACCTGGAACCCTTCGCACACATCCCGCGGATCGGCACAGATTTCACCGTCGTACCGCTGTTATGGCTACTGGCGGTAGACGTAGGGTTGGTGGTTCTGGGCGCCATAGCTTTTCGGCGCCGCGATCTCCGCGGCTAGGAGGGTGATGAAAACCGGGATCAGAATCACGGCGACATCGCTCTGGGGCATTCTCTCCTGGATTTTGATCCTCCTGCTGCCGGCCGGCACCCTGCACTACTGGCAGGCGTGGGTCTTCATCGCCGTGTTCACGGTGGCGACCATCGTGCCCGCCGTCTACCTGGCCCGCGCCAATCCCGCGGCCCTGCAGCGGCGCATGCGCGCCGGCCCACGGGCGGAACCCCGGAAGGCTCAGAAGTTCATCATCGCCGGGTCGTTTTTCGGCCTGTTCGCGACGATGGTGTTCAGCGCGCTCGATCATCGGTTCGGCTGGTCGTCTGTACCGCCCTGGCTGTCGGTGCTGGGCGACGTTCTGGTGGCGACGGGCCTCGGCATCGCCATGCTGGTGATCGTCCAGAACAGCTATGCCGGCGCCACGGTCACGGTGGAGAGCGGCCAGACGGTCGTGTCCACCGGCCTCTACACATTCGTGCGCCATCCGATGTACGTCGGCAATGTGATCATGATGATCGGCATTCCCCTGGCGCTCGGCTCGTACTGGGGGTTGCTCTTCATCGTCCCGGGCACCGTGGGACTGTTACTGCGCATCCTCGATGAGGAAAAGCTGCTCCTTCACGAACTGCCCGGATACCGCGAATACGCCGACCGTGTGCATTACCGGCTGGTGCCTTTCCTCTGGTAGCCCACCCGACCCGCCGCTTAGGGTATTGGCGCGCCGCACCATCGGCCGCCGACCCTGGACCGCCCGTGGCGGCGCCCCGGCACGCTGCGTATGCGGCCGGGTGCGCGAGGACCGCGACGCCGTCACCGCGGTGCGCGACGAGGCCGAATGGCCGCTCACCCGCACGCGTTGGCGCCCAATGCATCTGGGCGATACCGGCACGCTGACGGCCGGGCAGCCCGCGGCCTTCGGCCGCATCTTGTTCGGAACACGTTCCGGTGCAGCATCTTTCGCGTGGATCGTCCCCGGGGACGTCGGGCTGACCGGCCCGATGGTGGCCCGGCCGGGGGTTGGGCTAGATCCAGACGCCCTTGCCCACGGCGACGACGCCGCCGGCGCTGATCGCGAAGCGCTCGCGATCCTTTTCCAGATCCACGCCCACCATCTCGCCCGGCCCGACGACGACGTTCTTGTCCAGGATCGCGTGGCGCACCACCGCGCCGCGGCCGACGCGGGCGCCGGGCATGATCACGCTGCCCTCCACGATCGCGCCGTCGTCGACCACCACGTTGGACGAGAGCACCGAGTTGCGCACCGAGGCCGCCGAGATGATGCTGCCCGCGCCCACCACCGACTCCTGCGCGGAACCGCCGTTGACGAACTTGGCCGGCGCCAGGTTCTCCGACTCGCCGCGGATCGGCCAGCGCTTGTTGTACAGGTTGAACACCGGATGCACCGACACCAGATCCATGTGGGCGTCGTAAAACGCGTCCAGCGTTCCGACGTCGCGCCAGTACGCACGGTCACGGTCGGTGGCGCCGGGCACCTCGTTGTCGCTGAAGTCGTAGACGGCGGCCATCCCGTCGTCGACCAGGCGCGGGATGATGTCACCGCCCATGTCGTGATCGGAATGGTCGTCGTCGGCGTCCGCGCGGATCGCATCGATGAGCACCTTGGTGGTGAAGATGTAGTTGCCCATCGACACGAACGTCTGCTCGGGGTCGTCCGGAGTGCCCGGCGGATCCAGTGGCTTCTCCACGAATTTACGGATGCGGCCCGAGTCGTCGGAGTCGATGCAGCCGAAAGCGGTGGCTTCGCTGCGGGGCACCCGGATACCGGCCACCGTCGCGCCCGCGCCGCTGTCGATGTGGAACCGGACCATCTGCTCGGGGTCCATCCGGTACACGTGGTCGGCACCGAAAACCACGATGTAGTCGGGGTCTTCGTCGTAGATCAGGTTGAGCGACTGGTAGATCGCGTCGGCGGAGCCGGTGTACCAGCGCGGGCCGAGGCGCTGCTGGGCGGGCACCGGGGTGATGTACTCGCCGGCCAGGCCGGACAGCCGCCAGTTCTGCGAGATGTGACGGTCCAGTGAATGCGACTTGTACTGGGTGAGAACGCAGATGCGCAGATACCGGGCGTTGACGAGGTTGGACAGGACGAAGTCGATCAGTCGGTAGGCGCCCCCGAAGGGAACCGCGGGCTTGGCGCGGTCCGCGGTCAGCGGATACAGCCGCTTGCCCTCACCGCCGGCCAGGACGATGCCCAGCACATGTGGCGCTTCCCTCATGCTGTCAAACCTATCGGCCGTTGCGAAGGGCTGCCAGGGGGAAGGGTGATTGTCGGCGTTCTGTGGGGCTGTCCGTCAAGGTATTTGGTCGCGCACGCCGCGAAGATTGTGGCGAACCCGACTCGCGGCGGGGCCCGTCGCCGAACTACCGTTCGGGTATGCGGGTGGCGATGATGACGCGGGAGTACCCACCGGAGGTCTACGGCGGAGCGGGAGTACACGTCACCGAGCTCGTCGCCCAGCTGCGCCGGTTGTGCACGGTCGACGTGCATTGCATGGGCGCACCCCGCCCCGGTGCCCAGGTGCACGAGCCCGACCCGCGGCTGCAGGGCGCCAACGCGGCAATGTCGACACTGTCGGCCGACCTGATGATGGCCAACGCGGCGTCCGAAGCCAGCGTCGTGCATTCACACACCTGGTACACCGGCATGGCCGGGCATCTGGCCGCGCTGCTCTACGGCGTCCCGCACGTGTTGACCGCGCATTCGCTCGAGCCGCTGCGCCCGTGGAAGGCCGAGCAACTCGGCGGAGGCTACCGGATCTCGAGCTGGGTCGAGCAGACCGCCGTGCTGGCCGCGGACGCCGTCATCGCGGTCAGCTCCGCGATGCGCGAGGACGTCCTGCGGGTCTATCCCACGCTGGATCCCAGCGCGGTGCATGTCATCCGCAACGGCGTCGACACCGACGTCTGGTACCCGGCGGGGCCGGTGCAGAGCGGATCGATGCTGACCGAACTCGGCGTCGACCCGGCCCGGCCCATCGTGGTGTTCGTGGGCCGGATCACGCGGCAGAAGGGGCTGGCGCACCTGGTGGCCGCCGCCCACCGGTTCAGCCCGGAGGCGCAGGTGGTGTTGTGCGCCGGCGCCCCCGACACCCCGGAGATCGCCGAGGAGATCCGCGACGCCGTGGCCGCGCTGTCGAACAGCCGCACCGGGGTGTTCTGGATCCGGGAGATGCTGCCCATCGGAGAGCTACGCGAAATCCTTTCGGCGGCATCGGTTTTCGTATGCCCGTCGGTGTACGAACCGTTGGGTATCGTGAATTTGGAGGCGATGGCCTGCTCGACGGCGGTGGTGGCGTCCGATGTCGGCGGCATCCCGGAGGTGGTCGCCGACGGGATCACCGGGACACTCGTGCATTACGACCCCCGCGACGCGCAGGGCTATCAGACCGGATTGGCCGAAGCGGTCAACGAGCTGATCGCCGACCGCGACAAAGCGCAGCGCTACGGCAGGGCGGGACGCCAGCGCTGCGTCGAAGATTTCTCCTGGGCCCACGTCGCCGAGCAGACCCTGGAGATCTATCGGAAGGTGTGTGCGTAGCGCCGCCGACATCCGTTCGGCGGCAAGCCCTAGCTGGAGCTCGTAACGCCCTTGAGTTCGTCACCGAGGGCAGCCGCTTCGTCGGGCGTCAGCTCGACGACCAGTCGACCGCCTCCCTCAAGTGGTACCCGCATCACGATGCCGCGCCCCTCCTTGGTTGCTTCCAGAGGACCGTCTCCGGTCCGGGGCTTCATCGCCGCCATCGAGTGCTCCCTCCAGGTTCGAGCTGGCCCGCCCGTGCGGACCTGGTCGGCACCGAGCATGCCCCGCCAGCGAACTTCAAGCCATGCCCGGCATCGAACTGCTTTATCACCCCTCCATTGTTCCCTATCCAGGTCATCACTTGTACAAAGACCCACAACTGTGTGTTCAGCGGGCGGTGGCGGGCACCCAGCAACCGCGAATATGGTCGTCGACCATGCCGGTCGCCTGCATCAGCGCATAGGCGGTGGTCGGGCCGACGAAGCGGAAACCGCGCCGCTTGAGTTCGCGGGCCATGGCCTTCGATTCGTCAGTGGCCGAGGGGATTTGGGACGGGTCCGCCGGCCGGGACCGCGGCGGCGGCGCAAACGACCACAACAGGTCCGAAAGGTCCGCCGGAGTGCCCAGTTCGGCGGCGGCCCGCGCGTTGGCGATCGTCGACTCAATCTTGGCGCGGTTGCGCACGATTCCCTGGTCCGCCATCAACCGGTGCACGTCGGCGTCGGTGTACTCGGCGACCGCGGCGATGTCGAATCGGGCGAACGCTCGCCGGAAGTTCTCCCGTTTCCGCAGGATGATCAGCCACGACAGGCCGCTTTGAAAGGCCTCCAGGCTCATCCGCTCGAACAGCGCGACCCCGTCGCGCACGGGTTGGCCCCATTCGCGGTCGTGGTAGTCGCGATAGAGATCGAAATCGGGCCCGGGCCGCACGGTCGCCCAGCTGCAGCGAACCAGCTCGTCGTCACTCACACTGAGTCCTGACGATCCTCACCGTCGTCTGGTTCCCCGGGCTGGTCCTCGGCCTCTTGCCCGGCGGCCGGCGCGGCGTGCACGGCGGCCAGCTGGCCGCGCAGCGCCTCGAGCTCGCGCGCAAGCCGATCCAGCACCCAGTCCACCTCACTGGTCTTGTAACCGCGCAGCACCTGGGTGAACTTCACCGCGTCGACGTCGGAGCCGGTCACCCCGAACGCCGGTAGCACCGTGGCCGTCGTCCCGCGGGGCAGGGGCGGCAGCTGCTCGCCGCGACCGAACAACAGGCTGGCCGCGCCGAACAGGACGATCGCCACCAGCACCAGGACCACCAGGTACAGCAACACCAACGCCACGTGATCGATACTGCCCTATGCCGCCGACACGGCGACGTTCAGCGTGACCGGGCCGGGACCTAGCGGGGCCTGAGCACCTGCATCGGCGGCCGGTCCGCCAGCGACACCGGCGAGGTGCGCTGGGTGTAGCCCTGAAAGTCGGAGCCCTCGGGGCCGTCGGCGACGAACTGAGTCAGCCCGACGCCGGAATCCGGGATGCCGCAGCGCGACAGCAGGGTCGCGATGATCTGGCGGCTCATCACGCCCAGCTCGGCCAGCGGCCGGTTGCGGTGCGCGCGCACCCCGAGGTTGACCTGGGCGATCGCGTCCAGGCCCAGCCGGTCGAAGGCGTCGACCAGCAGGCCGATCTCCACGCCGTAGCCCGGCGCGAACGGCAGCGAGGTCAGCAGCTCCCTGCTGGCCGCGTACTCGCCGCCCAGCGGCTGCACCACGCAGCCCAGCTCCGGACGCAGCGCCGCAAGCAACGGCCGGGCCACCAGCTCGGTGACACGCCCGCCGCCGGTGGCGCTGACGTCGCCCCCGACGTCGCCGACGTCGCTGAGCTCGCTGCCCCGCAGGGGCCGTCGGTAAAAGCTTTTGACGAGGTGAATGCCGTCGCCGGTGAGCAGCGGGCCGACCAGCCACGGCACGAACATCGGGTGCGGGTCGATCAGGTCGGAGTCGACGAACACCACGATGTCGCCGCTGGTGGCCGCCAGCGATCGCCACAACGCCTCGCCCTTTCCGGGACGTATCGGCACCTCGGGCAGGGCCTGCTCGCGGCTGACGACGCGGGCGCCCGCGGCGACGGCCCGGATCTCGGTGTCGTCGGTGGAGCCCGAATCCAGCACGATCAGCTCGTCGACCAGCCCATCGACCAGCGGTGAGATGCTGTCGATCACCGACTCGATGGTTTCTTCCTCGTTGAGCGCCGGCAGCACCACCGAGATGGTCCGCCCCGCCTTCGCGGCTTCGAGTTCGGCGATCGTCCAGCCCGGACGGTTCCGCCTGGCGTCGGCCAGCCACACGTCTCCGGGGCGGGCGGCGAGCGCCCTGTCCTTGGCGACATCACCGGCGAACAGGTCCGATGCGGTCATGCCAGCCCCCTCACCGTGCGCGCCGGCGGGCGGGCTCCCCGGATCGAGGCCACCATTTCCAGCACGCGGCGGGTGGCCGCGACCTGGTGCACGCGGAACATGCGCGCACCCGCGGCGGCCGCCAGTGCGGTGGCGGCCAGCGTTCCCTCGAGCCGCTCGGTCAGTCCCACACCCAGAGTCTCCCCGACGAAGTCCTTGTTGCTCAAAGCCATGAGCACGGGCCACCCGGTGTTAACAAGATCGTCCACGTGGCGCAACAACAGCAGCCCGTGGAAGGTGTTCTTGCCGAAGTCGTGGGTGGGGTCGATCAGCACCCGGTCGCGGGCCACCCCGCACGCCACCGCCCGCTCGGCGGCCGTGGTGACCTGGGCGATGACGTCGTCGACCACGCCGCGGGTGGTGGTGCCGTAGTTCACCCGAAACGGGCGCGTGCGGGGCCTCGCGTTGCCGGTGTGCGAACACACCAGGCCCGCCCCGAACTCGGCGGCCACCTCCGGCAACGCCGGGTCGATGCCGCCCCAGGTGTCGTTGATCAGGTCCGCGCCGGCCGCGCAGGCCACCTTGGCGACCTCCGAACGCCAGGTGTCGGCGCTGATCAGCTGGTCGGGATAGGCGTCGCGCAGCCATTCGATGAACGGCACCAGCCGGGCGATCTCGGTGTCGGCATCGACGTCCTCACCGGGGCCGGCCTTGACGCCGCCGACGTCGATGACATCGGCGCCCTCGGCGACGGCCTGATGCACGGCCGCCCTGGCGGCCTCGTCGCTGAAGGTCGCGCCCCTGTCATAGAACGAGTCCGGGGTGCGGTTGATGATCGCCATGATCAGCGCGCGATCGCCTGCGACCGGGCGGCCGCACCAAGTTGACTGCACACGTACATGGTGCCCGGTCGCCGCCGCGCGCGCGGCCCGGGGACCGCCGTGGGCTCAGGGGCGTTTGCCCTCGGCCACCTCGCCGGGGTACTCGTCGTAGTAGGGCACGTAGCCCTCGTCGCGCCCGGCCAGCACGTACAGCGGGTCTTCCACGTCCGAGCCGTAGGCCTGCTCGCGCAGCTCCACCTTGCGGCTCTTGAAGGTCGTCGTCTGCTCGATCGACTCCACCACCCGCACGAACAGCGGCAGCGCATAGACGGGCAGCTGGTCGTACACGGACCGGGCCAGCGACCGCCCGTCGAACTCGGCGCCGCCGCGCAGTTTGACCGCGGCCATCCCGGCGCGGCCGCCGGTGCGCGGCACCTCGACCCCGAAGACCGTGCAGTCCTCGACGGAGTCGTCGGACGCCAGCGCCGCCTCGACCTGCGTGGTGGCCACGTTCTCGCCCTTCCACCGGAAGGTGTCGCCGAGCCGGTCGACGAACGCGGCGTGCCCCATGCCCTGCGGGCTCATCACGTCGCCGGTGTTGAACCAGCAGTCACCCTCACGAAAAGCGTTGCGCACCAACTTCTTTTCGCTGGACTCCTTATCGGTGTAGCCGTCGAACGGCTGCAGCCGGTTGACCGGGCTGAGCAACAAACCGGGCTCGCCGGCCGGAACCCGGCGGACCCGTCCGTTGTCGTCACGCAGCGGGGCGCCGGTATCGGGGTCGTATTCCACATAGGCCAGCGGCATCGGGAAGACGCCGGTGGAGCGGGGCACGTTGAAGACGTTGATGAACGCGGCGTTGCCCTCGCTGGAGGCGTAGAACTCGCAGACGCGGGCGATGCCGAATCGCTTGGTGAACTCGTCCCAGATCTCCGGGCGCAGCCCGTTCCCGGCGATCAGCCGCACCTTGTGTGCGCGGTCGGTCGGCTTGGCCGGCTGGTTGAGCAGGTACCGACACACCTCGCCGATGTAGATGAACGCGGTGGCATCGTTGGCGATCACCTCGTCCCAGAACTTCGACGCCGAGAACGACTTGCCCAGCGCCAGCGTCGCGCCCGAGTTGATCACCGACGACAGCGCCACCGTCAGCGCGTTGTTGTGGTACAGCGGCAGGCAGCAGTACAGCGTGTCGGAGCTCTTGAGCCGCAACCCGATCCCGCCGAACGCCGCGAGCGCCTTGAGCCACCGCAGGTGCGTCATGACGCTGGCCTTCGGGAATCCCGTTGTGCCCGAGGTGAAGATGTAGAACGCGGTGTCCCTGGCGTGCACGGCCGACGCCGAGGCGGGGTTGGTGGCCGGCGCGCTCACCGCGAACCGCTCCAGGTCCTCGACGGTCAGCGTCTCGGTGCTGCCCGAGCCGCCGCACTCGGCCACGGCGCTGACCAGATCGGTCTCGGCGATGAGCACCTTGGCGTCCAGCAGGCCGAGGCTGTGCGCGAGCACCTCGCCGCGCTGGTGGTAGTTGAGCATGCCGGCCACCGCGCCGCACTTGACCGCGGCCAGCATGGCCAGCACGGTGTTGGGCGAGTTGCGCAGCATGATGGCGACGACGTCGCCCTGGCCGACGCCGCGCGCGGCCAGCACGGCGGCGTACCGGTTGGCGGCCGCGTTGGCGTCGCGGTAGGTCAGCTGCTGATCGCCCATCCGCAGGAAGATCCGGTCGCCGTAGCGGGCGGCCCGCTCCTGGAACACCGTGCCGATCGATTTCTTGGAGCCCGGCTGGGCCAGCAGCCCGGTCATCGCGCCGCGCACGATCACCGGCAGGTCGGCCAGCACGGCCGGCGCCCGGAATGCGATGTCGGTCAGTTTGACCGCCGTGCGCGCTCCCCCGTCACGATCGGACACGTGATCCCCTCGATTCGTTTCCAAAGTCAAGCTCGGCGGTCAGCCTAATAGGGGTGGCAAACCCGTCGGCGGCCTCAGCCGGGTGCGCACGCTTCCAGCGCCGCACTCACCTTGTCGACCAGCATCAACCGGTCCATCGCCACCTGCGAGATGTAACCGCTGTCCAGCAATGTGCACAACCACGTCCACAACCCTTCGTAGTGACCGAAGGGATCCAGCAACACGATGGGTTTGTCGTGCAGACCGAGGAACGCCGTCGTCCATGCGTCGAGCAACTCGTCGAGGGTGCCGATGCCACCGGGCAGCGCGATGAACGCATCGGCACGGTCTTCCATGGCCTGCTTGCGCTCGTGCATGGTGTCGCTGACGATCAGCTCGTCGGCGTCCGCGTCGGCGATCTCGCGGCGCATCAGGATCTTGGGGATGACGCCCACCGTGCGGCCGCCGCGGGCGCGCGCCGCGCTCGCCACCGCCCCCATCGCCGAGACC
>NZ_BAAGDE010000079.1:0-21984 GCF_054660795.1 Mycobacterium sp. MUNTM1 | reverse complement strand
GTGGTAACCACACCGATACCGGAGGTCCTCACCTACTTCCGCTCACCACGCCGTTCACAACCTGTCAAAGAGTTACACCTAGTGCGCGTTGTCGCGCACTCCGAGGTCCTCGCGGACCTCCTCCGAAGTGGCCCCCCACGACACCGCGGCCGGGAAGTCCCCCCACACGCTGTTGAAGATCCCGACGATCTGTCCGGGGCCACCACTGGGCGCCAGGTACACCGGTCCGCCCGAATCGCCGTTATGGCTTTGCACACCGTGCGACATGGTGAACCACCCGTTGTTCACGCTCTCCACCGTCCCGCAGGTTTCCCCGGTGATCACGCCGAAATGGCAGACGGGCTGCCCGGGCGCCAGCGTCAGGCCCGGATCGGAGACCAGCGGGCGGCCACCCGGCAGAATGTTGTTGGCCATCACGCTGTTGTCCAGCACGATCGCCTCGTAGTCGTTGATCACCTGGCTGGTGGACACCGTGGTTCCGCTGGGGGTGTTGTCCCGGAACGCCGCCATCCGGCCGATGAGGGCGCCGCCGCGGTCCGTCACCACGCCGCTCCCCCCGCCCCGGCAGTGCCCGGCGGTGAACGCGATTTTCAGGCCGGGGTCGACGTATCCCAGCGTGCAAACCCGGTTGTCTTGGCGTATTTCCATGCCCGGATACACCACGACGTCGGCCTTGGCCGGCGCGGCCGGCGCAAAGGAGGCGAGGGCCACGACCGTAGCCGACGCGGCGAACGTGCGCGTTGCCAGACGATGCACCATGAACTCCGATCCATCGGGCCGATACCGACGGGAGGCGAGGTTACGGCGTAACCGTTCCTCCACGCTCAGCTTTTCGCGCCGGCCTGCGCAAATGTTACAGGGAGGTCACGGCCGGGGCGGCGGCCTCGGTCTGGCGGGCGCCCCGAGGCAACCAGCCGGGCGGCCCGAACACGTAACCGAACCGGTCGCGCAGCCGCGTCGCGGATCGCCAGTCGCGGGCGATCGCGACGTACTCGCGGGTCTGCAATGTCCAGATGTTGAACGTGTCCACGCGCTTCGTGAGGCCGTAATGCGGCCGGAACAGCTCGGCCTGGAAGGTCCCGAAGAGCCGGTCCCAGACGATGAGGATGCCGCCATAGTTCTTGTCGAGGTAGACCTTGTCCATCCCGTGGTGCACGCGGTGATGCGACGGCGTGTTGAACACGAACTCGAGCGGCCGCGGCAGCTTGTCGATCCGCTCGGTGTGAATCCAGAACTGGTAGATCAGGTTCAACGAGAAGCTGAAGAACACCATCCACGGCGGAATTCCCAACAGCGGCAACGGAATCCACATCAGGATCTCACCGCTGTTGTTCCACTTCTGGCGGAGCGCCGTCGCGAAATTGTAGTACTCGCTGGAGTGATGGGCCTGGTGAGTCGCCCAGATCAATCGCACCCGGTGCGCGATCCGGTGATAGGCGTAATAGAGCAGGTCCACTCCGAGAATCGCGACGACCCAGGTGTACCAGCGCGTCGCCGACAGGTGCCAGGGCGCCACGTAGGCATAGATCGCGGCGTAGCCGAGCAGAGCAAGGGTCTTCCAGCCGGCCGTGGTGGCCACCGACACCAGCCCCATCGAGATGCTCGCCACCGAGTCGCGGGTCAGATGCGCCCCGGACGCCGGTCGCGCCGAGCCGGCGGCCTCGGCCGTGAGGTGTTCGAGCTTGCGGGCCGCGGTCCATTCGAGGGTCAACAGCAGCAGGAAGAACGGGATGGCGACCAGCACCGGATCGCGCATCTGCGGAGGCAGGGCGGACAGGAAGCCTGACAGGGCACTCACACAGGTAAGACTACGACGGGCGCGGCCGCGTCCGTCCGCCCTCAGCGACGATCGTCGGACTGCGCTTCGTCTCCGGCATACCACTGCACCGCGCGGACGCCGGGCAGCAGCGACAGTTCGGCCACCAGCCGCTCCAGGCGGGCCGGGGCGTCGCCGTTCATCAGGAGATGGGCGGTCAGGGTGACCTCGTCGCCGTCCGGGTTGCCGGTGTGGATTCCGCGAAGCGTGATGTCGTTACTGCCGGCGTGCTGGACGATCTGGGCCCGCGCGTACTTCTCGTGTTTCGGACGGCAGACCACCTGCACCAGGTAGGGCACCAGGCTCTCGTCTTCTTCGGCACTGTTGTCCCGGTCGATCAGCCGACCCAGCGGGCGCCCCAGCAGGTGAATGCCGATGACGGTGCCGGTGCCGATCAGCGCGAACACCAAGTGCCCGGAGGCGGCCAGCACCCCGATCGCCGCCGAGCACCACAGGGTGGCGGCGGTGTTGAGGCCCCGGACGTTGACGCCCTCCCGCAGGATCACGCCACCGCCAAGGAACCCGATGCCGGAGACGACATAGGAGGCGACCCGGGTGGGGCTGGTGTCGGAGGTGGCCGCCGCGTAGAGCACGAACAGCGTCGCGCCGCCGGCCACGAGCGCGTTGGTGCGCAGGCCGGCCCGCCGGGCCCGCCACTGCCGTTCCAGGCCGATGAGGGCGCCGCAGCCCACGCCGACGCCCAGCCGGACCAGGAAATCGAGAGCGCTCAGCGTCTCCAACGACACGCTCCTTCCCGGTTGCAAGACGGCGAAAGGGAACTAAACCAAATCCGGGTTAACCGCAAGTGGAGTCCGACCGAACCGCTGACATCGGGAGTACCCCCCGGCGCGCAGCGCGTCCCAGGCTAACCGGTCTTGGGCGTCAGGTGGTGGGGACAGTAGGCGCTCGATGCGAGCGCCGCGAATGTGGCCGCGGCGTCCAATGTCATCCCGGGATTTTGATCCTTGATGTCGCTGACGACCTGCAAGCCCGTTTCGCCCCTGCCCATCAGCCCACACACTGCTTTGGCGGACGCAATGACCTGACCGGGGCTGCTGTACGTGATACCGGAATTGCTCAGGGTGGCCAGGAACGCCGCATCGTCGCCCTCCGGCTCGGCGTGCGCGAGCGCCGGGAATGCGATCGCGCCGAAAGCGCCGAACACCGCGGTTACGACTCTCATACCGCCCCCGCCTTCCCGAGACGTGCGTCGGGCAGGGTCACCGTGGGCTTGTCCGCGCTGGACACGTGCACCGCATGGATCCCGGGCTTTGTCGACAATCGGTCGAGCAGAGCGTCGAGTCCGGCCTTGTCGACATTCCAGTGCTGCACGGCTTCTGGCTGCTTTTGCAGCTTCGCGATGACGTCGTCGAGTTTGACGGGCTCGGTGGTCTTCGCCCCGCCGGCGCGGGCTCGGACGCCCTTGCCGCTCACGACCTGCGGCGCGACAGCGCCCAGGGCGCCTCCGGTCAGGCTGCCCAGCGCCATGTGACCGAGCAGGCTCCCCGGGATCCCGGCCGTGGGCGCCGCGGCCAGACTGGCGGCCGTCGGCAGGCTGCCGGCCAACCTGATCGCCGGGGTCGCCGACGCCCAGGTCGGCGGCACGGACAGCTTGCCCACCACGTTCGCCTCGCCCACGCCCGCCGATACCGCGCCGGTCAGGCCCGCGCCGGCCGAACGCAAACCGAGCCCGGCCCCCAGCGCGGACTTCGGGATGTCGAGGCCCTCGACCGGGAGTTTGTAGAACATCTTGAACTCGGTCATGCCGAGGTTGATCGGACTCATGCTGTCGTTGGCGACCGTGCTGAACCGGCCGATGTCGGCGAGGATCCCGAAGGTGTTCTGCCAGGTCGTTCCGGCCAACGGGGAACCCGTGAGGGTGTTGAGGACCTCGTCCCAGAACTCCATGTAACCGCGGGAAGCGTTGCCGAGGGCCTCGAGCAGCTGGTTGATGATGCCGGACGGCGGGGAGGCGGCGTCCGCGGCCGCACCGGTGCCGGTTGCCAGGGCGCTGGCCCGGCCCAGCGCGGCCGACTGGGCGGCGATGCCCGTCGCATTGGTGGTCTGGGGCGGCTCGGTGAACGGGGTCAGTCGCGTGGCGGCGGCCGATGCGGTGGCGTAGCCGAACATCGCGGCGGCGTCCTGCGCCCACATCTCGCCGTACTCGGCCTCGGTGGCGGCGATTGCGGTGGTGTTCTGCCCGAAAACGTTGGTGGCCAGCAACATTGCCAGCCGCGTGCGATTGGTCGCGATCTCGGTCGGCGGCACCACCGCGGCGAACGCGCCCTCGAAGGCGTCGGCGGCTGCCGTGGCCTGGACTGCCGCGGCCTTGGCCTGCGCCGAGGTCGTCGACATCCATGCCACGTAGGGCAGGGCCGCGGCGGCCATGGCTACTGCCGACGGGCCGGCCCACGCCTCATTGGCCAGGCCCTCAACGATCGAACCGTAGGACGACGCCGCGGACTGCAGTTCGGTGGCCAATGCGTCCCACGCGGCGGCGGCCGTCAACATCGGTGCCGCCCCCGGGCCCGTGTACATCCGGGCAGAGATGACTTCGGGGGGCAGGACCGCGAAATTCATCGCCGGGCCTTCCCCGCGCCGGACGGGTCGGTGACCGCCGGGGACGAACGGGCACCGCTCGCACGAACGTCGGCAAACATCGCGTGGACCAGCGAGGTTTGCCGCCGGGCGATCACAGAAGGCATGGGCCGTCCTCCACGGTCGGTTGGATCAATGGGGTTTCTCATGTCGCAAAGCCCGCTCAATCCGCCGGCACCACGATGATCGTGGCGGTGGTGGCGACGCCGTCGTTCGCCGCTGCAGCAACTGCGGTGGTGCCATTGCTGACGGTGCGCACACCGGCGCCGGCCAACGCGCGCCCGGCCAGACTCGCCATGGCCATCTCGCCGAACAAGGCCTCTTGCGCCGTCGCGGCAATCGCCGGGACGGCCCCCAGACTCGCGCCAGGCAGCACCGAGGCGACGGTCTTCATCACGGGCACGGCGGTGGCCCAGCCTTGCGGGACCGACAGCGAACCGACCAGGGTCGCGCGGCCCATCGACCCCGCCACGCCTCCGGTCTCAGGGGTCACCGCGGAGACGTAGCCGCCCCGCAGCGGCGCCAGCGGCGACAGTCCCCCGGCGATGGCCTTCCCGCCGCCGAGCAGTTCGGCGACGCCCGGGGCGTTCTGGGCCAGACCCAGGGCTTGCAGGGACAGCAGCCACCAGCCGCCGGGCAGGATGATCGCCCCGATGGGGCTGTAAGCGCCGGTGACGGCGGCGAAAAATGGCCTGAGGGCGGCGGTGATCGGGTAAATGGCTTCGATGATCGATGCCGCCGGCGTCGCCGCCGCCGCTGACGGCGTCGTCGCCAGACCTTGCAGCATCGTGGGCAGCACGTCGATCAGCGCCGGCAGCTGGGATGCGATGTCCGACGCGGCATTTCGTGCGATCGCTGCGGATTGCCTTGCCACCGCGGATGAATCGGTGGTCTGCGGTGGCTCCGCGAAGGGCGTTAACTGCGTGGCCGCCGCCGACGAGGCGGCGTAGGCATACATCGCGGCGGCGTCCTGGGCCCACATTTCGGCGTACTCCGCCTCGGCCGCCGCAATGGCCGCCGTGTTCTGGCCGAGGATGTTCGTGGCAATCAAAGTCATCAACAGGCTGCGGTTGGCGGCGATCACCGGCGGGGGCACAGTCGCGGCGAACGCGGTCTCGTAGGCCGCGGCGGCGAGTCTTGCCTGCACGGCCGCCTGCTCCGCCTGTGCGGCGGACTGGGTCGCCCACGCCAGGTACGGGGCGACCGCGGCGCTCATCGACGTCGCCGCCGGTCCGAACCAGGACCCGACGGTCATGCCCGTGATCGTCGAATTATAGGCCGCCGCATAGGAATACAGCTCGGCTCCCAGCACGTCCCATGCCGCGGCGGCGGCCAGCAAGGGTCCCGATCCGGCACCCACGTACATCCGTCCTGAATTGACCTCTGGTGGCAGCGCCCCAAAGTCCACCCGTCGCCTCCCGTCCTGCTCTGGCGCCAGGGTAGGGGCGGATCTACGACCAGCCGGCAAACAAGCTCCGGCTCACATGGAATTCATGCGATCTGCAGGTGGAACATATCTATGTTTCATGTGTCCACAGCAGGTGCTCGGCGCCGTCCTTTCGTTCTCGGGACGGCATTGCACCGGGCGGCTGTCACAGGAGAAGCGGATGCGCATTAAGGCCGCACCATTTGGCGACGAAGTTGTTCACATGCTTCGCCAGGGTCGCGCTATCGGCCCCACCGCGGCGCCCCGCCGCTAGCTTTTTCCGCCGAGTTGCTGCGGGCAATAGTATTTCGCGGCGATCGCCAGGAACGACGTCGCGTGATCGTTGGTGAGGCCGGGGTTTTCGCTCTTCAGCTCGTCGAGCATCTGCGGGCCGAACTCGCCGTTGCTCATCGACACGCACACCGCCTTGGCGAACTTGATCGCCCCGTCGGGGGACGAGTAGGTGATGCCCGCACTCCGCAGGGAGGCAAGGAAACCGGCCTCGTCGACGCCGGGCGTCCCCGGATCGCCATGCGCGAGCGGGACCATTCCGATCGCGGCCGAAACGCCGACACTCAGCGCCAGCAGCAGTCTCATGACCCGAGATTGTCCCACGTCGCGGCGGTCTTCGCAGTGGCGGGCGTTGCTATCGAGACCCTTTGAGCGGCAGAGCATTCGAGGTTGACGCGCCCAGCGATCGCCACCCGCCCGGCGCGGCTCACGCCTTGGAGAGCTGCTGGGGGCAGTAGTACTTCGCGGAAAGCAGGGCGAAGTTCGACGCCATCTCCATGTCCATCCCGGGGTTGTGCGTTTTCACGTCGTGGACCAGCTCCAGGCCCGACTCGCCGTTGTTCAGGCAGGAACACACCGCTCTGCCGGCGGCGACGGCCGAGCCGGGGTTGTTGAAGCTGAACCCGGCTTGCTGCAGCGCGGCCACGAACCCGCCGTCGTCACCGTCCGGCACGGGTGGAGGATCGGCATGCGCCGGTGCGGCAAGGCCGATCATCGCCGACGCGCCGAGCAGCGCCAGAAGTGTTCTCATCTCTGCCTCCCTTTCGGTTGTTTCGAAGAATGCTGAACCATGTGAGTTGCCTTGGCCGTCAACCTAACTGGGCATCGGCGGGTATGACCTTCGGCTTGTCGCCCTTCTTCAGGTGCACCGCGTGGATGCCGGGCTTCTTGGCCAGTTGTTCAAGGAGCGCGTCGAGGTTCTCCTGATCGACGTTGTGGTGCTGTACGGTTTCGGGCTTCTCCGAGATCTGGGCGACGAGGCGTTTCAGCTGTTCCGGCGATTGTTTGTCTTTGAGGTCCTTGAGCGGAGCCATCCGGTTTCGCACGCCCGCCCGCGCCACGGTGGGCCCGCCGGCGCCCACGGCGCTACCCAACATCCCGGCCAGGCCCATCGAGCTGAACAGACTCCCCTGGCCCAGCGCGGCCGCGGGCACGGCCTCGGCGCCGGCGGCCGACAGCGCGGCGGCGACGGTCCGGATGGCCGGCGTGGACGTCGCCCAGCTCGGCGGGATCGACAGCCTTCCGACCAGGGTGCCCGCGTTGCCCATGCCGGCGATCGGGGTGATCGAGCTGTAGAGGGTGCCGCGACCGAAACCCAACGCCCCCAGGCCGGCGCCCAGCGCATCTTTCGGCAGCGCCCCGTACCCGACGGGCGGGGCGAACTTGAGCCACTGCGACAGCGGGAAGTTGATCAGCAGCCCGATGTCGTTGAATTGCGTGGTCAGCCCCAGCGGCACCTTCACCGCGTTGTACATGGCCGTGTAGAAGCTGGCCCCGCCGGGAACGGTGTTGAACAGATCCGTCATGAACGTCTGGTAGAGGTAAGCCAGGTTCGCCGGGCCGGAGAAGAGACCGCTGTAGGGCAAGGTGGTGGTCGCCGCCGATGCCGCGGTGTTGGCGACGTTGGCGGCCGGGGTGCTCGCCGCCCAACTCACCGCGGTTGCCTGCATCGGCTCAGCGGCTTCATTGGTGGTCTTGGGTGCGGGGCTGAATTCCGTCAGGTTGTTGGATGCGGTCGCCGACGAGGTGAAGTACGTGTCCATCGCTGTGGCATCCTGGGCCCAAAACTCGCTGTATTCGGCCTCATTCGCGGCGATCGCCGACGTGTTCTGCCCGAACACGTTGGAGGCCACCAGCTGCGCGAGCAGTGTCCGGTTCGCCGAGATGACCGCGGGCGGCACGTGGGCCGCGAAAGCCGTCTCGTAGGCGGCGGCCGCCTCGGTGGCCTGCACCGCGGATTGTGCGGCCTGCGCGGCGGTTTGCTGCATCCAGGCCACATACGGCGCGGCCGCGCTCGCCATGGCGATAGATGACGGACCCACCCAGGGCCCTGCCGTCAGGCTCGAGAGCACAGACTCATACGACGTTGCGGTGGACTGCAATTCGGTGGCCAGGTTCTGCCAGGCCGTCGCCGCGGCAACCAACGATCCCGCTCCCGGGCCGCTGTACATCCGACCCGAGTTGAACTCCGGCGGAAAGGCTCCGTAAAACATCTCGCGTACCCCTTACCTGGCTGGCTGGATCGGCAGTGCCTGGCTGCCATACGGTTTGGTCATCGCGATCACTCCTCGATGCACGGGATCACGATGATGGTGGCCGCGGCCGGATCGGCTTCGGCGGCAACGCCGCCCAGCGAACCCGCCACCGAGCCGGCGGCTCCGGCGGGCCGGGTTGCGGCGGCCGCGACGGCGCGCCCGGCAAGGCTGGACAGGGCCATCTGGTTGAAGACGCCCTCCTCACCGGCCATCGCGGCCGGCAGCGCTGCCATGTTGGTCGGTAGCTCCTGGGCGAGTGTCCGGATCGCCGGGGCGGCTTCCGTCCAGCCCTGCGGCACCGACATGCCGCCCACCAGAGCGGCTCTGCCCATCGACCCCGACGCCTGCCCCGCCCCGACCGCGGAGCTGAGCATCGGCTTGACGCCGTTGGCGCCACTGGCCAGCGGCGCCAACGCCCCGGAAATGGCTTTGGGCCCAGCCAGATACGCGGCCGCGCCCTGACCGTTCTGCCCCCACGCATAGGCCTGGCCGAACGACAGGAAGGGACCGCCGGGGATGGTGCTCCACGACTGCGGCGAGTAGACGCCGGTCACGACCGACCAGAACTCATTCCAGTTGGTGATGAAGCTCGGCGTGGTCAGCTGCGTCGACGTGGTACCCGCCGTGCCGGCGTTGCTGACGGCCTGTGCCGCCGGCTGCATCGTGGTGCTCAATTGGGAAAGGTGGCTGACGGTATTCGCGCTGGACTGCCCGGTGCTCTGAGCGACCGCGGCGGCTTGCGTCGGACCGGCCGAGTCATTGGTTGTCTGGGGTGGCTCGGCGAACGGCGTCAGCTGCGCGGCGCTCGCCGACGCCGCCGTGTACCCATACATGGCGGCGGCATCCTGCGCCCACATCTCCATGTAGTGGGCCTCGGTGGCGGCGATCGCCGGGGTGTTCTGGCCGAGGATGTTGGTGGCGACCAAGGTCGCGAGCAGCGAGCGATTGGCGGCGATCACCGGCGGCGGAACCGTCGCCGCGAACGCGGCCTCGTAGGCGCCCGCGGCCAGTTTGGCCTGGGCGCCCGCCTGCTCGGCTTGCGCGCCGGTGGCGTGGATCCAGGCCACGTACGGTGCCGCCGCGGCCGCCATCGCGATGGACGACGGACCCGTCCACGGACCCGTGGCAAGCGTGTCGATCGTCGAGCTGTATGACGCCCCGGCGCTTTGCAGCTCCGCGGCCAATTCGTCCCACGCGGCCGCGGCGGCCAGCAGCGGCCCCGACCCCGCTCCGATGTACATCCGCCCCGAGTTGTATTCGGGCGGATAAGCCCCGAAATCCAACATCAGCTCCGACCCCTCATCTCGCGGCTAACGTCCGCCCCGCTCCGCGGTCCGGGTATCGACAAAGTCGCGACCCGAAAGCAATTCGACGAATCCGTTATAGGACACATGTGCAAATCCGGTGTTCTGCAGACAACAAAGCCATACCTCTCCTAGCTTTGAATCGGCGCCTGAATGGCATTCGAACGACTAGTCAAGCCGCGTTGCTTTGCGCTCACGATGCTGCCCATCGGTTATTTCGGCGGGCGTTCCCGTCAGGTAAACATTTGTTAAACAAACGTGTTCGAAACGTCTTGAACTGTGTGAGGACCGTGCACAGTAGCGGACGAGTGCGTGGTGTGAATCACGCGGAAAAGCGATTGTGAGCAGCGTTGGGCAGCGGATAAATCGAATTATCCGCGGTTCGCTAATTCAGCGAATTCTGTACGAAAATCGGCACCATTGCCGAACGATAATCTGGCTCAGCAGCTACTGCTGTATCCGGTCGCTAATGTTGGCAACCTCCTATATCGGCTCAAAAAACGTCAACCCATCTTTTGTGGTTAGCGCTAATCGCGTCCCAGGTCTTGGGTAATGCCGCCGAACGTCCCTGACGCCCCGTCCGCCGGAATTGACCGGCTGGTAGATCGCCTGGACGTAGTGGCCCACCACCGGTGATGACCTCCTCACCGGCGTCCGAAGCGATTGATCGTCATACCGTTCTCCTCACGTTCCCCATACGAGTAGACGCGGTCAGTCTGCCCCAGCACTGATTAGCTACTGACAGTTTCCTGGGAGGCATCATTCGCTGATCACGGGTGTTTTCCAGTCCCCTCACCCCGCCCGATAACCGGCTGTGAGAAGTTGCCAAGCCCTGCTCTTTGGGGTTGTGTGGTTGACATTCAATCGGCCGCCCCGCGCCATCCGGAAGCCAAGCGCGCCACGCTTGACTGCAATGTGGATGCTGAGGCCGTCAGCTACTGCTGTGTGGGTTTGTGCCGCCGTCGCTCGTGGATAGCCTTTCGGGGCAATAGACGCTGGCCGCGGCCTGGACGAACAGCGCCGCCTTATCCATCGTGAACGCCGGGTTGAACTCGTGCAGATCCTTGATCATGTCGGCCTCTGAGGTGCCAGAGCTTGCCAAGTCGCACACCTTTTGGCCCGCTTTGATTGCGCGGTCGGGCTTCTGATAGGTGATCCCGGCCTTGTTGAGGGCAGCAAGGAACGCGTCGTCGTCGGCGTCCGCGTGCGCAGGTACTGCCACGCCGACGAAGGCAACGGCGCCGGCCAGAAACGGTAGGAACCTCATGTCGCGTCCCTGTCCCCTACCCGGCCGCCGGCGGGCGACCCATGATGCGGAGGCGGAACCCGTACATCGGCTCAGAGAATTCCTCCTCATGCCCACCGGGGATGCCCGCCAGGGGCACGCCCGGCATGCCCACTGCCCCAGCCTCTTCCATCACCATCGGGGTGGCCGAACCGAAGCCGTGGTACGCCCCCAGGCCGACCTGTGTCGTCGCCGCCAGTGGTGTGATCGCCGCTCCGGTGGCGCCCCAGGACGGCGGAACCGACAGGGCCCCAACCAGACTCGCCTGCCCCACGCCAGCGACCGCTGCCGCGCCGGGCGCCGTCACCGACGCCAGGTTCGCGGTACCCCCGAGGCCGGCGGCCAGGACTCCCAATCCCGACGTGGTCGAGTCGACGGCATTCAGGGCGGAGATGGAGTTCATGTTGACCGCCGCATCGACGAACGACGTCGGGTTCAGTAGCCCGCTGGTGGTGAACGCGTTGGAAAAATTGGCGACCGAGGCGTTGTTGAGGAAGCTTCCGAACACGTTCCCGTCGGATCCATCCAAAAAGTTCATGAGTCCCGCGAGCCCGGGCTGGCCGGAGCCGTTGGTATTGGGCGCGAGTCCCAGCCACGCCAGCAGACTCTCTCCCGAGGAGGTGCTCGAGCTGCTCGAGGCGGCGTTGACGACCGCGGCGGTTTGTTGGGCCGTTCCGTTACTGGTGGTCTCGGACTGCGGCTGTTGGAACGGCGTCATTTGGGTTGCCGCGCGCGAGGCGGCGCTGTAGTTGGTCATCGCGGCTGCGTCTTGAGCCCACATCTCCCCGTACTGGGCCTCATTGGCCGCGATCAATCCGGTGTTCTGGCCGAAAATGTTGCTCGCCACCAAGTTCGTCAGCTGGGTGCGATTGGCCGCGACGGCGGCCGGCGGCACGGTCGCGGCGAACGCGGCCTCGTAGGCGGCCGCGGCCGCGTTGGCTTGTGTGCCCGCCTGCTCGGCCTGTGCGGCGGTGGTGTTCAGCCACTCGACGAAGGGTGCCGCGGCAGCCGACATTTTCGCCGAGGACGGGCCGAACCAGCCTTCGCCGGTGAGCGCCGCCAGCACGGATCCATAATTGGTTGCAGCGGAGCGCATTTCAGCAGAAATAGCGTTCCATGCGGCCGCAGCAGCCAGCATGGATTCCGAGCCCGGACCGGAATACATTCTGGCCGAGTTGATTTCCGGCGGCAATCCCGCATAAAGCGACATGACATCTTCTCCCGAGTTCTCAGCCGGCGGCCGGCGGACGTGGCATGACGACGGGTCGGAACCCGTATTTGGGGATGGCGCGGCGTAGTCGCCGGCCGGCGCCGCCCATCGGCCCCGCGACGCCTCCGGGACCGCCTGCCGCGGGGGCCGCCGCGGTGTCGGTGAGACCCGTGACGCCGGTGGCCTGCGCGGCCGTCTGACCGGGGGCGATATTGGCCGCCGACGCCCAGCTTTGCGGCACCGACATCGATCCCACCAGTTGCGCGTTGCCGACCCCGGCAGAGGCGCCGCCGAGGCCGGCCGACCGTACCGTGTTCGATGCCAGGTCGGCGGTCGCGGCGTCTTCGGCGTCCGCGGCGAAGTCCCCTAGACCGCCCAGCGTGGTGGCGTGCTGCGCGGTCAGGACGCCCTGGACCGACGAAATGATGAATTGCGGGTTGAACGGGCCACCGGCAAGGGCGCCGTTGACCACCGCGGTGCTGAAGAAGTTGCCATTCGTGAAGGTGCCGAAGGCCGAATTGTCCGAGCCGCTCAGCAGGCCCGCCAGATACGACGACACCGACCCAGGAGACGAGGAGCTGGCACCGCTGATCGCCGACGACAGGTTCGACTGCACGGCACCGGCCGGCGTTTGAGCCACCTGAGCCACCGCGTTGGTTTGGCCGGCCACCCCGTCGGCGTTGGTGTTCGACTGCGGCGTGGTCAACGGCGTGAACTGTGCCGCCGCGTTCGATGCGGTGGCATAGCCGTTCATCGCGCCCGCGTCCTGGGCCCACATTTCGGCGTACTGCGCTTCGGTGGCGGCGATTGCCGGGGTGTTTTGACCAAAGATGTTGGTCGCAACCAGCATCGCCAGTTGAGCGCGATTGGCCGCGACCACCGGCGGGGGCACCGTCATCGCAAACGCCGACTCGTACGCGGTGGCGGCGGCGAAGGCTTGACTGCCGACCTCCTCGGCCTGGGTGGCGGTGCCGTCCAGCCAAGCCAGGTAGGGTGCCGCCGCGGCCACCATCGACATCGATGAAGGACCCAGCCAGCCTTCGCTGCCGAGCTCAGTGACAACGGAGCCGTAAGAGGCTGCCGCGGAACGCATCTCAGCGGCGATCGTGTTCCAGGCGGCAGCGGCGGCCAGCATCGGCCCGGATCCCGGCCCCGAATACATTCTCGCCGAGTTGATTTCCGGCGGCAGCGCCGCAAAGTCCAACATGATCGATCCCCCAGGAATACTCAGCGGGCCGAGGCTGCGTTGATGGCCTCGGTGGCCGCATACGATCCGGCGCTGGTCTGCAAGGTGGTCACGAAGTTTTCGTGTATCGCCGCAGCTTGGGCGCTGAGCGCCTGAAATGTCTGGGCGTGCCGTGCGAACTGCGCAGCGGTCAGCAGTGAGACCTCGTCGGCGGCGGCGGGCACCACCCCGGTCATCGGGGCGGCGGTGGCCGAGTTCTGGGCGGTCAGGGCCGAACCGATCTCTTGCAGCCGGCCGGCGGCAACGTCCAGGGATTCCGGCTGTGCGGTAACAAAATTCATCACATATCTCCCCACGAAGAAGTAGGCATGCCAGAGCTTCTGGCCGTGCCGCGGGCGCGCGCCTACGCCGCACGTCAGCGAGCGCGCGTATTACGAAAATCGGCTAAATATAAGCCAATTCAGGAAAATGCGATGCCGAGGTCGGATCGACGCGAAATGGTCAACGATCTGGCATACGGACTGTCATCGGGACTAATTCGCTCTCACCTCCTCAAAGCCAGGGCACGCGGGGGTGCCACACAGTGCACACGGGGAGGAACAACCAGGCGAAACGGCCGGTTGCGGCACCCCTCTCGTCAGAGCTTCGGCACCACACGGCGTATCCGACCAACCGAAGCCGGAAGCCACTTGGGCTCAACCCTTAATCCGGGAGGAGCTGTCCTGACCCTGGGCGTCTTTCGACGTTCGAGGTCAGTGGCCTGTGTCCGTGCAGACGCCTCACCTAGCGAGGTGCTTGCATTGGCAATGGTGGCACTCGGCCTGCGCTGAGTCAAGCTGACGTACAACGCATTCCCGGGGGGTTCACCCTGCCGACACCTGCGGTGCACCCGCGCGGGCCGGCACGCGGCGGGTCAGTCCGACTTTTTCTCGGCGACCGCCGCGCTGAGACCCTCGGCGAGATCCTCCTGAGTCAGCTCCTTGAACCGCAGCAGTTGCCGCTCGCTGAACTCGGTCACGTCACTGGACAGCACCGCATCCAGGTCCTCGTCGTCGAGCCGGAAGCTGCGGTGATCGCGCGCCTTCTCCACCACGTTGCGCACGAAACCGGCGTTGCCGAGCGTATCGATGCCGCGGATGAGATCGCCGTCCTCCGAATAACTCTCGTCGAGGTAGAACTTCGTGTACGACGGCAACAGCGCCTGCGCCGATTCGTCGGTGATCACGTCTTCGTTCTCCTGGCCCATCAACCGGGTCAGCGCAACCAGCTCGTCCGGGGTGTAGCTGAAGAACTCGATGACGGTCGAAAAGCGTCGCCGCAGGCCCTGATTCACTTCGAGCATCTTGTCCATCGCCTTGGCGTAGCCGGCGCCGAATACCACCAGCTCGTCGCGGTGATTCTCCATGTACAACAGCAGCGTATTGATGATCGCGTTGCCGTAGGGGTCGCCCTGTTGGTAGCCCTTCTCGTGCAGCGTGTGCATCTCATCGAAGAAGACCGCGCCACCCAGGGCGCCCTCGAGCATCTCCTCGGTGTTCTTCTCCGCGTCGGCCATGTAGCGGCCCAACAGCTTGGTGCGGCTGGTTTCCACCACCACGGGCTTGCGCAGCACGGTCAACCCGCACAGCTGCTTGCTGAAAGCCCTTGCCACCGAGGTCTTTCCGGTACCGGGCGGACCGAGCAACAAGGTGTGGCGCGAAGTGACCGGCACAGGAAGGCCCATCTTGGCGCGCGCCAGGTTCACCTTGGTGGTCGACTTGATGAGCTTGATCTCGCGCTTGGCGCGTTCCATGCCGAGCATGGCGTTGAGTTCGGCGTCGCCTTCGGCGAGGTACTTCGCCGCCTCTTCGGCGTGGCGGGCGGCCTCGGCCTCGGCCCGAGTCGGCGCGCTGCCCGGGTCCCACGGGTCGGTCCGGGCCTCGATCGTCTCCGGGTCGGTCAGGACCAGGCGGAAGTTCGGATTGTCCAGCGCTTCGCGGGCCGGCGTGAACTTCGGGTCCCGCGAGTACACCCGGCGCAGCAGCTCGACGGCCTCGTCCTCGCGGCCCAGGTGCCGCAGGCACATGCCCTGGGTGTAGAGGGCGATGTTGGCCGCGCCCGGCACCCGGTCGCCCTCGATGGCCTCCTGGCCCCGGCGCAACGCCTCCTCGAACACCCCCAGCGAGGCCAGCGCCGTGGTGGCCATCGCCGCGCCGGCCGCCTTCAGTTCCGGCTGCCGCCAGGTCTTCCCCTCGGCGAACTGATTCAGCACGTCCGGCCACCGAGCCGTGCGGAAGTACAGCACGCCGCGCACGTAGCTGACCAGTTCCTCGTCGACGGGCTGGCGGGGTTCGACGCCGTCGATCAGTTTCGCGGCTTCCTCGTAGCGTTTCGCTTCGGCGAGGACGGCGGCATACGCACACGCCAACGTCTCCACGGTGGTGACCGCCAGCCGCAGGAACAGCCCGTCGGAAACTTCGGGCCGGAACTGCAACTCGGTCACCCCGAGGCGGCGGGTCTCCCAACCGAACGTCCGGATCGAGGACCACGCGCCGGCCAGCACGTCGATGCTCTGCTCCCCCGCCAGGATCCGCGCCAGCCAGGCGTCGCACATCCCCGGATCCAGGTTGGTCGCGGTGGTGAACATCTGCGCCGCAACCTGCGGATTGTGGCTGGGCTGCAGACCGTTGACCGAGACGCCCGAGGCCAGCAGGCCGGCGACCATCGCATTGCGGGCACCCTCAGCGGTTGCTTGCGGCCTCGTCATTGCGCTACAGGCACGCCCGCCGAGCTCCCTCGCCGCTGATCGACGGATAGCGCGAGGTCGTCATCGTCGGCGCGCAATGGACGGCTCGGCACGACCAGCAGGGGGCGCGCCGTGGGGGCGGGCAGGCTGGCTCGCACCGCGGCCAGCTGACGTCCGGTGAGGCGGTTGAGGCCCGAGGAGACGTTTCTGCGCAGCCGCTTTTCGGTGTGGTACCGCACCCAGGCCGATACCTGCGGCCGGCCGCCGCGCGAAATGAGCCGGACGGTGAGCACGGTGGCGACGGTCTCGTCCTCCCACAGCTCATCAAGCTTGTCGGTGGTGATGTCGGACGGGGACAACCACAGGCTGGTGACGAACCCGTTGAAGTGCTTGAGCCGGCGCCAGCCGGGACGGCTCCAGGTCGGTTCCAGATCGGCCAGGACCGCACGATCGACTTCGGCCAGCTCCTCCGCCGTCAGCGGCCGGGCCGCACAGGTCAGCCCGTCGAGGTCCTGCGCGAGCCGTTCGGTCGCGGCCACCAGGGTCGACGCCAGCGAATCGCGGGCCGCGACGGCGGCGACGTTGCGCTGCGGGTTCATCCGCAACACCAGCCAGGTGCGGCGAACGTAGGAGGTGGGCTCGTCGTTGGCCACGTCCCACTCCTCGGGGCCCCAGTCGTCGAGCTTGGACAACTCGGCGGCTTTGGCTTCAGGTCCGCCGCGGCGGACCTTCACCGCGACGATGTCGACGCCATCGAGGTGGACGTCGAACTGGCGCAGGCCCGAAGCGACGGCCGACACCAACAGCGTGGGCGCCGAGTGGCGGTGACGAAGGCGCGACGGCGAGTCGTCGTCACCGCCGTTGATGGCGATCACCGTGACCAGCTGGCCTTCGTGCTGCCGCACACCGACCTTGTCGCGCCCGTACTTGCGCTGGTAGTCGAGGGCCGGCGTGCAGCCCGCGGACAGCGCGGAGCCCGGATCGGCGGACCAATCCCACAGCCACGTGGCCAACCCCGACGTAACGGTGAGGCCGTGGTAGGTGACCAGCGACAGCAGCGTCACCAACACGGCCAGGCCAACACCAACCCAGAACGCGATGCGATACGTGCCCTGCCAGGACTCGGGGCAGTGGCTGGCCACCACCAAGATCAGGACGTCGACCACAAACACGGTGGTCAGCCGTTGCCACGACAATGACAACCCAAACCTGCGCTGACGCTTCATGAAAGCTGCTCCGCCCCTATTGCTGTTTCCGCGATCGCTTCATCAGCGTCGCCGTGCCGAACACTCCGCCGCCGATGAGTAGCGCCCCGAGCAAGCCGCCGGCGGCCACCCACACTGGCACCATATCGCGGGCCGGGGCGGGTTTCGGAATGTTCAGCGGTGCCGATAGTTGCTGCGGTGGTTTCACCGGACCGTCGGGGACATCCCAGGTCAGTGCCGCCACCGGGTCGACGACGCCATGACCGACCTGGTTGTCCACGCCACGCGCCGGCGCACGGGCAGTCCGGGTCAACCGGTTGATGACCTGATACGCCGACAGCTGCGGGAACTTCGCCCGCACGAGTGCCGCGACGCCGGACACGATCGCCGCCGAGAAGCTGGTGCCGGACGGGACCAGCAGCGTGTTGTCGGGTCCGTCGATAGCGTTGATCAGGCCGTCGTCCCGGGGCGACAGTCCGATGACGTCGGTTCCGGGTGCGGCGATGCCGACCCACGGGCCGGCCACGCTCGTCGACGCCTGGCCCTGGTTGCCCTGGCTCAGCGGGCGGCCGTCGGTGTCGACCGCGCCGACCGTCAGGACGTAGTCGCTGAACCACGACGGCGTCACGACAGTGGTGACCGCGTTCCAGTTACGAGGATCGTTGGGCTGCAACGGATCATGGGGCGGGTTCTGCTTGCAGTCCTTCTTGCTGGTGTCACCGGCGGCGGCCACGATGACGGCGTTCTTGTCGACCGCCGCGTAGCGCACCGCCGCGCCCAGTGAACGCTGGTCGATGATGTTGCGCGCACTCATGCACGTCACGTCGGAGATGTTGATCACCTGAGCGCCCATGTTGGCGGCGTGCACGATCGCGCGCGCCATCGTCTGGACGCTGTCGATCTTCGCCGACGTCTGCGGGTCCTCGTCACCGGTATAGGCGTCCTTGAGGCCGAAGGCCTGGCTGGACTGCCGGATCGCGATGATGTCGACATCCGGGGCCACCCCGCTGAACGCGTCCGGCCCGGCTTTCGGTGGCGGGGGCGGCGGTGGTGGCGGGTCGAGCGGGCGCGGGCCACGCAGGTTGTCGACGTTGGCGACGTGCCCGCCACCGGCGTAGCCCGGGATGGTCACCGTGCCGCCGCCGTGGCTGGACGCCGGCGCCTGCCCATTGGGACCCTGGCCGGCCTGCGGCGGTCCCGGCGGCGGGCCCGCGGGCTGCGGAGCCGCCGGTTGCGGCGGTGGCGCGCCGAAGGGGCCGGGGGCGGGCGCTTGTTCCTGAGACTGCGGTGGCGGTGGGACCATCGTCACCGTCTGCGGCAGCGGTGACAGCGTCACCGTCTGCGGCGGTGGCGCTTTCGGCGGGGGCTCGGTGGTGGGGATGGTGACCGGCTTGCGCGGTGCCGCCGGCGGCACGCCCGCGCCGTTGGCCGACGCCGCACCGATCATCGACGCCACGATGGTGCCGTGCGCGTCGCAGTCGGACAGGCCGTCCCCCGACATGATGTAGTCACCGCCGGGAATCAGGTGCGGGAACCGGGGGTGCGGCGTCACGCCGGTGTCGATGACGGCCACCTTCACGCCGGCGCCCCGACCGAACTGCCACGCCTCCTGCAGATTCAGCATGTCCATGTACTTGGGCTGCAGCCGGAAATCCGTCCCGGGCAGCACACCGACCTCGGTGCAGTACGAGTTCTGCTTCATCGGGGCACCCGGCCCGGGCGTACCGTCCGGTGGGACCGCGCCGGCGTCGATCGTCGGGGGCGAGATCGCGTACGCGGGCGGCAGGCCGGCCAAGGCGCCCGACGCGAGCAGCGCGGCGGCGACGGTCGCGGCGGACGCGCGACCACGCCACACCTTGCCGTTAGCGATAGCGGATTGCTGCATAGACATTCATCAACCACAATGCCAGCGGGAAAATTGGCATCAGGCAGAGGTATTCAATCCATTCCACGAATTTGCGGAATAGCGGGCTGTAGACGGTGTTCGGCACGACGGCCGCCGATGTCAGCCCCGCCGCGGGCAGCAGAACCAGGATGGCCGCGCTGATCGAGATCGCGAGCGGCGACTGCAGCACCAGCGCGTAGCGCAACACCACCGCACCGACGATCAGCACCGCCGTCCCGGCCAGGGTGATCGCCTGCCAGCGGTCGACGTAGGAGCGGCCGCGCAGCATCAGGAATCCCGCGCTGAAGCCGGCCAGCAGGAGCGGCAGCCAGCGCTGCCCGGTGTGCGGGTCCGACAGCGCCGTGAGGGAAACGATCATCAGCACGCCGAGCCCGATCAGCAAACCCGACAGGAAGGAGCGGGCGCGTTCGGCCTGGGTCAACACGTCGCGCACGGAGGCGGGCCCCTCCAGCACCGGTGGGCCACCGTCGGAGCGCACCACCGTGGTGGGCAGGTCGGGCCGGGCCTCGAACACCCACCGGCTGGTGGCCGACGGGAAGACGGGCAGCCGGATGCCGGCCAGGCGCCGCGAGATCGCCGGCGCACTCTGGTAGATCATAACGGACACCAGCACGACGCAGGTGAACAGCGTGACGGCGCTCGTCATGGCGACCATGCGTGCGAGCGCGGCCACCGACGCGATCAGGCTGACGGTGACGATCGCGGTGTAGATCGCCAGTCGGCGTCCGGTGAACCGCAGGGCGAGGATCGCGGCGATGGTGAGGACGCCGAAACCCAGTACCGCGTGCGGCGATCCGACGCCGCCGGGCGGCGCCGAGGCCGCCGCGATCGCCAGCGGTGCGAGGCTGCTCAGCAGCATGGTGTCGGCGACGCGCCGTTCCTGCTGCGTGTGCGCCCGCATCAACAGCAGAAGCGAAACACCAAGCGCCACAGCGCCGATCACGCCCGCGTACACGGTCGGAAGCCACGAGTTGTGGTGCCAGCGCCACCAGCCGAGCAGTCCGGCCGCGGTCGTCACGCCGACGGCCACCATCGACGCACCGACCTGCACCGCGACGACGGGGTCGATCGCGGCGAAGCGCTTGCTGAGGTCCGCCGCGACGGCGGTGGAGATGTGCTCGATGACCTGCGAGCGGTGCTCGGTGTCCGGGATGAACCGGATCCACAACCGGTCGCCGTCGTAGACGTCCTGCTCGCTCAGCGACTGGGTGGCCCGCAGCGGCGAACCATCCACCAGGCATAGCGCCCAGCGGCCCCGGCCCGACGCCTCCAGCGGCGTCTCACCGAGTTCGCGCAGTCTGCTGTTGACCACCTTCAGCAACGGTTCGGTCATTACCGAGACGGGGGCGTTGGCGTCCAGCAGGACGCCGATCTGGACACCCGCGCCGGCCATCACGCCGACGACGACTGCCTGAGGCTGCGAGATTCCCTCTACGTCAGGCTGTGGTACTTCAACTACCGCAGTCATCGCCCTGTACTCCCTATCGTGATGAATGAGTGAGCCCGTGCCGCGAGTCGCGCGCGGGCGTGCGCCGGTGTACTCGTCGAGGTGCTGCGGCCCCCCGCAAAGTGCATTCCGACTAATTGGAATTCCATCTGCCTCGCCTTGCGATTAAGAGTTGTCGTCGACACCGGTTTGAGATTTGCTGATGCCTTGAGAGAAGTATGCCGTGTTCGCAGCTCAACCGCATGTTGAGTGCAAAGACATTGGTGAACTCTGTGTTTCGCGCGAATGTCAGACCCGGCTGTGCGTTTTCCACTCGCCATAAGGAAGTGTGTCCAGCACCGTTTTGACGCCCACCTGCACGAGCTGCGGGGTGGCCGGGCAGATGGCCAGCCACGCCTCCCCCGAACCCGCGGTCCGGGCCTGCTGGTAGAGGGCGATGCGGCCGCCGGAACCGTCCTTGAGCGACAGCACCGACGCACTCGGGCCCTTGGCGTCGTCCTGATACTGACGGGCGTACACCGCGACCTCGGCGGCCGGGTCGGACAGCGCTTGACCCAGCGCGGCCACCGTCGCGGCGCTGATCCCCATCCGGCGCAGGTCGCCCCCGGAGAACACGTTGAAGCCCGACTCCTGCCAGGACTTCGTCGCTTCCAGCATCTCCTCCAGCGGCACGTTGACGGCGTTGATCGCCGCGGGCTCGGCGTGGTGGATGGACTCCAGCGCATCGATCACCAGGGACGCAATCGAGGCGCTGTCCGCGACGGCGACGTCGTCGACGGTGATCTCGCCGCCGACCCGGACCGCCGACACCCAGTGCTGGCCGCGCCGGGCCAGGACCACCCGAAACTCATTGTCGGGGATGTCGCGCGAGCCGGGGGGCTGATTTTCGTCATCGAGGACGCCGTAGGCCAGCTTGCCCCGGGACAACAGGGCGACAACCTCGAGGTCGGGCGCGGCGAGCACTTTCATCCGCGCGGCCACATGCTCGTTCACCTGATCGTTCTCGACTATGCCCTGTTCGCGCATCACCGCGATTCCGGGATGCTCGTTGAGCCAGTCGCTCGAATCGGTAGACACATATGGCCGGCACCGCAACTCCGGCGCGACGTGCCGGATGTCCAGCAACGCCTGGAGCATCCAGAAGCCGTCGACGTTGACAGTGATGTCGGTGCGGGTGCTCTGTTGGTCCATCAAATCCCCACTTGGTCCCTAGTTACCTCAAGCCAAACTGCACGGTAACCGCAGGACGCGGCAGCACACCACCCGTCGGTTGTGGGACTACAAAAAAAATATGGGGTTATGAACCACGGGAACCAACCCCGGGAAGATT
>NZ_BAAGDE010000078.1:0-22802 GCF_054660795.1 Mycobacterium sp. MUNTM1 | reverse complement strand
CACGCAAGGACAACCAAGCGGCGTCAATGGACTTCAGAGTCAGACCACCGCCGCGAGCGACATCCCATTCTCTCTGTGGACTTCGCAGTAGTAGCCGGGCACCGTGCAGCCGGGTGCCGAGCAGCCGCGGTCCTTGGCGTACAACACGATTCGCTGACCGGGTGAGGCGAGGCGTTTGGTGTGATAGAGCGCCAGCGCCTTGCCCTTGTCGAAGACGGCCAAATAGTGGTGGGCGTGGCGGGCCAGGCGGATCACGTCGCTCATCGGCAGCATGGTGCCGCCGCCGGTCAACCCCCGCCCGGCCGCCGCTTCAAGGTCCTGCAGTGTGGTGGTGATGACGATGGAGGCCGGTAACCCGTTGTGCTGACCCAACTCTCCGGACGCCAACAGCGCGCGCAGCGCCGCGGTGAGTGCGTCGTGGTTGCGCTGGGCGGCTGACCGGGGATCGTGGTCGATCGCGTCCTGGGTGGGTGCGCCGTCGATGCACGGGGTCTCGTCGAGGGGGTTGCACATGCCCGGCGCGGCGAGTTTGGCCAGCACGGCCTCGAGGGTGGCGCGGGCTTCGGGGGTCAGCCAGCCGCGCACCGCCGACATGCCGTCGGGTTGCTGGTTGCCCAGGGTCAGGCCGCGTTGGCGGGCCCGGTCCTCGTCGGTGCAGGTGCCATCGGGGTTGAGGCAGTCGGCGAGCGTGTTGGCCAGTGCGGCCAGTTGTTCGGGCCGAAACCGGCTGCCCTCTGAAGCCAACCGGGCCTCGGCCTGCTCGCGCGTGAGCGGGTCGATCCAGCCGGGCAGGCGGTGGTAGAACGTGCGGATCACCGCGACCTGACCCGCGCCCAGGGTGCCCTCGCGTTGGCCCGCGGCGGTCGCGGCCAGCGCCGGTGGGATCGGTTCGCCGGTCAGGCCGTGGCGCGGGCCCAGATCGCGTGCCTCTTTGACGCGTCGGGCGGCTTCGGTACGGCTGATCAGTGTCGCCTCGGCGATGGCATGGACCACCGTGCCGCCAAGCTCGAGCGAGGGGGCTTGGCGGGCCAGGGAATTGATCAGCGGATGCTCGACGGCCGGGATACGCCGACGCTGCTGTTCACAGCGCCGCAACACCGCCAACTGTCGCTGCGGGCTCAGGGCCTCGAGGTTCAGCGCGCAGACCCGATCCCACGCGGCATCGAGCGCGTCGAACACCGCCTCGACATCCTGCTGATCACTCACACCGCCAAACTAACCGCACCCACCGACATTTAGGCTTTGTGGGCGCCCGCGGACGGCCGAGGCCACCGACCGGAACACCTTGGTGATTCCTGTTTTTTTGAGTGGTCGTCCGCGGCGCGTCTCAGGTGCCGACCGGTGTCCCTGTTCGGGAACTTGGAGCTGCTCGGGAGCGGACTTCTGCTTACGGAATGTCTGGGCCATGCCCGTCGGACCCGGGGACTGACCTGGATCCGTCGAAAGGATGTGCGTGGAACTGATATTGGGTATCGACGTGGCGTGCCGGGCTGCTCACCAAGCATCGCTTGCCCGCCCCGATGGAACGTATGTGTGGACCGGACGAAAGTTCTCCACCCGGCCCGCCGACCTCGAAAAGCTCTGGAAAGCAATCGGACTCAGCGAGCAAGACACCGTGCGGGTGGTGATGGAGCCCACCCGCAACGCGTGGGTTCCGCTGGCGTCCTGGTTTCGCCATCACGGCGCCCGGATCTCGATGGTGCCCACCACCCAGTCAGCAGACCTGCGCGCCTACTACGCCAAGCACACCAAAAATGACCATCTGGACTCCAAATTGTTGGCCCGGTTGCCGCTGCTACACCCCGAAGGGCTACGTGAACATACCGGCGACGGGGCCCGGCGAACCGCTGCGGCGCCTGGTCAAGATCCGCTCCTCGATCGTCAAGCGCCGCACCGCAGTCTTCCAGCGCCTTGACGCCCAGCTCGAGCTCCTCGGTCCAGCCTGGTACGACGCGCTGGGATCCAACTACGGCAAGGCCGCGCTGGCATTGCTGGCCCGCTACGCTGACCCCCACAGCCTGATCCGTCTCGGCCATGCCCGCCTGACCCGCTTTTTGATCCGCCACTCCCGTGGCGCCTGGCGCGAACCACACGCCACCTTGCTGTTGACCGCCGCCCAAGAATCACTGCAGCTGTGGGGATCTGGCGCTCATGCCCGCATCGACTTCGCCGAACTGGCCGCTGACATCGCCACCGAAGCCGAACAAGCCCAGATGCTCACCGAGCAGATCGACGACCTCGACGAGCGCGCCGCCAACCTCTACGCCGAGGCCGACCCGCGCGGCATCATCGCCTCAGCACCCGGCGTCGGGCCCGTCACCTGTGCGGTCATCGCCGGCCGCATCGGCGACCCGCACCGGTTCCACTCCCTGGCCGCCATCCGCGCCTACTCCGGCCTCGTCCCCAAGGTCAGCCAGTCCGGACAAGCACACTCAAAAATCGACGGACAGATGCTACTGAAGCGCAAGTGGCACAAGTGATTTCAGAAGGCGCGCGGGCGCCGCGTGCCGGGAGGGCGGCTACGGCCCAATCAGTTGCTGAGGACCAACTTCCAGTTGCCGTTGACGTTTCGGTCCGGCACGCACCAGAAGTTATTCCAGCTTCCCGGCGTGGTGGCCTTCACGCCCGGGCCGGCGTTCTGACACGCCTCCCGCGTCGGGTAATTACCCTCCGTCTGAATCGTGTCGGCGCCGCTGACGCCCACGCCTATCGTCAACAGCCCCGCCATTGCCAGCAGGCCTGCGGCCGCCAATCGCTTCATGTCCATCGGCCAACGGTATGCGTAATCGACGGGCTGAGGAGTGGTTTTCGCCGGACAGTTAACTTCGCTGGGCCGCGAGCGCGACCGCGGTGGCCACCGCTTCCAGCAGACGGCCGAGTTGCTCGGCGTCCCCGACGTCGCGGTCGCCGGCGGCCAGCCGGGTGAAGACACCGGCGATGAACGTGGTGACGGCGGTGGTCTGCGCGGCCAGCAGCGCCGGGTCGCGGGTGTCGGGCTGCAGATGCGCGATGGCGTCGCGGGCCATGCCGTTGATCCGGGCGACGAACACCTGCGACGTCTCGGCCAGACCGGGATCGCGGGCCGCGCCCAGCAGCAGCTCGTGGCGCGCCCTGTTGAGCATGAGGCCGGACCCGTCGGCCTGAATCATGGTGAGCCGCGCCAGATGTGCGAAGGGGGAGCGCGGATCGACCGGCTCGTCGATCACCGACTGCAGGTTGGCCACGTCGATCTCCGCGACGCGCTTGCCGACGCCGCGCAGCAAGGCGGCGCGGGTGCGGTAGTAGTACGACGTGGTGCCCTCGGGGACATCGGCGACCCGGTCGACCTGGCCATGCGTCAGCCCGCGCGAGCCGTGCTCGGCCAGCACCCGGATCGCCGCATCGCACAGGTCGCGGCGGCGTTCGTCGCCGTTGCGTCTCCGCGATCTGTCGGGGGCCATGACCGTCCTCAGCGCAGCACCGTGCCGCCGTCGACGTTGACGACCTGACCGTTGATCCATTCGCCCTCGGCGGAGAGCAGGAAAGCGACCAGCGCGGCGACGTCGCCGGGATCGCCGACGCGCGGCCCCCGGATGCGCTTGAGCGCGGCGGCCTGAAGGTCCGGCCACTGCGGCACCGAACGGATGGTTTCGGTGGCGGTGAAGCCGGGCGCGACCGCGTTGCAGCGGATGTTGTCCTTTCCCCACCGCGACGCGACGTGTCGGGTGAGCGCGCCGATGCCGGCCTTCGCGGTGGCATAGGCAGGACGGGCGGGCTCGCCCTGGAACGCCGCCGCCGAGGACATGTTGACGATCGCGCCGCCGCCGCGGTTGAGCATGTGCGGGATGGCGTATTTCATCACCGCCACATACCCGCGCAGGTTCACCGTCATCACCCGGTCCCAGACGTCGAAGTCGATGTCGACCACGTCGGTGTCGGCGCGGATGGTGCTCATGTCGGCGCCCACATTGAACAGCAGGTCCACCCCGCCGTAAGTGGTTGCGGCGGAATCGATCAGGCTGGCGACCGACGCCGGGTCGGACAGGTCGAAGGCCACCGGCGTCGCGGTGCCGCCGGCCGCGGCGATCCGCTCGGCCGTCCGCCGCGCGGCGTCGACCGCGACGTCACCGACGACCACCCGGCAGCCCTCCTCGCCCAGCCGCGCGGCGGTCGCCGCGCCGAGACCGGTGGCGCCGCCGGCGACGATCGCCACCTTGCCGGCCAGACCGCGCAGTCCCATCAGCGCCCCTTCCCGAGTCGAAGATATTGACTTTACCTCTAGAACTGTAGAGGATCGCCAGTCATGGCAGGGATTCATCGGGAGCGCCCCGGGGCCGGCGACCTCTCGGCGGCGACGGACACCCCCGCGCGGCCCCTGGGTAACGGCGTCTGGATGTCGCCGGGCGTCTCCAACTGCTATGCGGTGGCCACCGACGAGGGACGGGTGATCGTCAACGGCGGGCTGGTCTTCGAAGGACCGTTGCACCGCAAGGCTTTCGCCGACGTGACCGGGCCGACGCGGGCCATCATCGTGACCCAGGGGCACGCCGACCATTGGGGCGGGGTGAACTCGCTGCGCGACGAGGAAACCGACATCGTGATGCACCGCAACTACCGGTACTGGCGCGACGACAACACCCTGCTGATGGGCTACCGGGTGCCCAAGACGTCGTTCGCCTTCCAGAAGTTCTCCGACGCCGTGCTCGAACACTTCAAGACCATCGACCCCGCGACCATCGACTTCTCGTTCCCCGAGCCGACCACGACCTTCGACCAGCGCATGAGCATCACGGTCGGCGGGCGCGCCTTCGAGCTGGCGTGGGCACCCGGCGGCGAGACCACCGACGCGCTGGTGGTGTGGCTGCCCGAGGATCGAATCCTGTTCACCGGCAACCTGTTCGGGCCGCTGTTCGGCCACGTCCCGAACCTGATGACCATCCGCGGCGATCGGTACCGCGACCCGATCCTCTACATCGAGTCGTTGAACACCGTACTGGAATACGGACCGCGGCGGCTGATCACCGGCCATTTCGACCCGATCGAAGGGGCCGATCGCATCGCCGAGGAGGTCACCGCGATGCGCGACGGAATGCAGGCCGTGCACGACCGCACGGCCGAATTGATGAATTCCGGCACCGACGTCCACACCGCGATGCGGAAGGTGACGATGCCCGAGCACCTCGACATCGGCGAGGGCTACGGCAAGACCTCCTGGAACGTGCGGGCCATCTGGGAGATGTACACCGGATGGTTCCGGCATCGCTCCACCACCGAACTCTATGGCGTGGCGCAGGATTCGGTTGCCGCCGACGTGGTCAGCGCCGCCGGCGCCGACGCGCTGGTGGACGCCGCCCGCGCGCACCTGGCCGTCGGGCGGCCGGTGCAGGCCATCCACCTCACCGACCTGGTCCTGGCCGCCCAGCCGATGCACGCCGGCGCCCGGGCGGCGGCCGCCGACGCGCACGAGGCGCTGCTGTCCGGCACCGAGAACTTCTGGGAAAAGGCCTGGCTCACCAAGTCGATCAACGAATTGAGGGCGACCGAATGAACTCCGTCAACTTCGACTTCACCGGCGCCCACGTGCTGGTGACCGGCGGCACCAGCGGCATCGGCAATGCGATCGCCGCCGCGTTCGCCGGCGCCGGGGCGGCCGTCACGGTGACCGGCACCCGCGGCTCGGCATCCGATTATCCCGAGACGGAACTGGACGCGTTCACCTACCGCCAGTGCCAGATCCAGGATCCGGAATCCGTTGACGCCCTGGCAGATTCGCTGGGCGATCTGGACATCCTGGTCAACAACGCGGGCGGACCCTATCCCGCCGGCGACGAATACGATCCGGACGGCTACGTCGCGTCGGTGACGCAGAACATGCTGGGCCCGATGCGGCTCACCATGCGCTGCCACGAGCGCCTCAAGTCCAGCCAGGCCCCGGGCGGCGCGAGCGTCGTCAGCGTGGTCTCGATGTCCGCGTTCCGGTCGGCGGTCTTCGTCCCTGGCTATGCCTCGTCGAAGATGGGCCTGATCGCCCTGACGATGAACCTGTCCCGCCGGTGGGCCAACGACGGGATCCGGGTGAACGCCATCGCGCCCGGGCTCATCGACACCCGAATGACGCACCCGGCCATGGGAATTCCCGAGGTGATGGACGTCGAGATCGGCTTCCACACCCCGCTGGGCAGGCCCGGCACGCCCCAGGACTGCGCCGGCGCGGCGCTGTTCCTGTGTACCGACGCCGCCTCGTACATCACCGGCAGCACCATCGCCGTCGACGGCGGATACCTGACGGTGTAGGGCCATGAGCGACTTCGACAACATCGCGACCGCCGACGACGTGTTCGAGCTGGCGGCCCGACGGACCGGCCTCTCCGAAATCGATTCCGACTCATGGCGCGACGGGCTGCAGCTCATCGTCGACGAACTCAACACCTCGGCGGCCTTCACCCCGTTCGGCCGCGAGCGGGTCCTTGACGACGCCACCAACGCGCTGGGGCGCCGCATGCAGGTGCACGGCTACATCCAGGCGCACCCCGACGTGCTGGACGCGCCCGTCGAGCGGCCGCTGGTCGTGCTCGGCATGCCCCGCACCGGCACCACGGTGATCAGCTACCTGCTCGACCAGGATCCGGGCCGGCGATCGCTGTTGCACTGGCAGTGCGTGGACCCGATCCCGCCCGCCGGCACCGACACGCTGCGTACCGACCCGCGGTGCCTGGCCCTGCTCGAGGAGCAGCGCAAGATCCTCGAGCTGGTGACGCAGGCGAAAATGCCGCTGCCGCACTGGGAAGACGCCGACGGTCCGACCGAGGACATGTTCATTCACAACCAGGATTTCAAGGGCCTGTCCTGGGACTCGTTCCTGCCGACGGATCGCTACGCGCGCTGGCTGTTCGACGAGGCCGACATGAGCAGCACCTACGAATACCAGAAGCGCTACCTGCAGGTGCTGCAGTCCACCGCGCCGGGCAACTGGAGCCTGAAGATGCCGTCGCATTCGGTGCACATCGAGGCGCTGCTGAAGGTGTTCCCCGACGCGCGCCTGATCTGGGCGCATCGCGACCCGTACAAGGCGACCGGGTCGCTGTGCAACCTGTGGCGGCTGCCGCAGAGCCTGGTGATGAACACCGAGCTGCTGGATCAGACGAAGATGGGCCGGCTGGCGATGTGGCAGATGGGCTACCACGTCGACCGGCCGCTGCGCGCCCGCGACCGCATCGGCGACGAACGCTTCTTCCATATGTACTACCACGAGATGATGCGCGACCCGATGGACGTGATGCGGCGCATCTACGAGTGGGCGGACGAACCACTGACCGCCGAAACCGAAGGGCGCATGCGCAATTGGCTTGCCCAGCACCCCCAGGACCGGTTCGCGCTCAACGCCTATCGCCTCGACGAATACGGCCTGAGCGTCGAACAGCTCGCGCCGACATTCGCCGAGTACCTCGATACCTTCGACATCGAACTGGAGGGCACGCCGTGAAAGCATCCGTGGTCACCGGGCCGGGTAAGGCCGAGGTGCTCGACACCGAGCGCCCCGAGGTGGGCCCGCGCGATGTGCTGGTGCGGATGCGCGCCTGCGGCATCTGCGGGTCGGACGCGTTCTACATCACCATCGGCGGCATCCCGCCGCGCCAGGGGCACACCCCGCTCGGGCACGAGCCCGCCGGGGAGGTCGTCGAGGTCGGGTCGGAGGTGACGGGGCTGGCCGTCGGCGACCACGTCGTCATCAACCCTATGGCTGCGCCCAGCGGCATCATCGGCAACGGCGGCGCCACCGGGGCGCTCGCCGACTACTTGCTCATCGAAAACGCGGTCCGCGGAACGAGTCTCGAGGTGATCCCGGACCACATCCCCTGGGAGGTGGCCGCGCTCAACGAACCGATGGCCGTCGCGCGCCACGGCGCCAACCGCTGCCGGCCCAAACCGACGGACAAGGTCCTCGTGTTCGGGGCGGGGCCGATCGGGCTGGGCGCCGTGCTGGCCTTCAAATCCCTCGGCGTCAGCCACGTCGCCGTCGCGGACCTGGTCCCCGGGCGCCTGGACAAGGCGCTGCAGATCGGCGCCGACGCCGTCATCAACTCCGCCGACGAGGACGTCGTGGCGCGCCTGATCGAACTGCACGGCGAGGGCGAAGCCGGAATTCCCGGCTTACCCCGGCGCGCAGGCACCGACATCTACCTGGACGCCGCCGGTGTGCCCGCCGTCGTCAACACCGCGCTGGCGGCGGCCAAGAAGGGTGCCACGCTGGGAATCGTTGGCGTGCACAAGGAACCGGTGCCCGTCGAGTTCGTCAACGTGATGAGCAACGAGATCACCATCCTGGGATCGATGGGCTATCCCGATGAGATCTTCGAGGTGACCGGGGATCTCATCGCGAACTGGGAGAAGTACGCGCTGATCGTCAGCCACACCATCCCGTTCGACAACGTCGGCGAGGCGCTCGAACTGGCGCACACCCCGGGGGCCGCGGACAAGGTCGTCGTCACGTTCTGCTGATGTCGGCGGTGATCGCGCCGGTGAGGCGGATTAGATCCTGCGGCGCCACCGCGACCTCCCAGCCCCGACGGCCGGCGCTGCAGAACACCCGTTCCCACGCCAGCGCACCGGAATCGACGACCGTCGGCAGCTTCCTGCGCTGACCGAACGGCGACACCGCACCGACGACGTAACCGGTGGTCTTTTCGGCGACCGCGGCCTCGGCCATGGACGCCTTGGCGACGCCCAGCGCGGCGGCGGCCGCCTTCAGCGAGAGCCGCGCGGTGGCGGGCACGATGGCGACCGCCAATCCGTCGGGCACCGCGATGATGAGGGTCTTGTAGATCTGGCCGGGCTCGATGCCGGCGGCCTCGGTGAGCGCCCTGACCGCCTCCGCGCCGAACGATTGCTCCCGCCGGTCGTGCTCGAACGTCAGGACATCATGCGGCACACCGGCTTTCACCAACGCGGCAATGCCCGGTGTGGCGGCGCCAGCCAAGATCAGGGGCCCGTGTACCCCGGCGGGTTGACGCCGTCCACCCAGAAGTCGACGCCCAGCTTGGAGCCCGGAATGCAGTCGTAGGTCGACAGGTCGGTGACGCCGGAGTCCACCAGGACGTCCTCGCATAGCAGCATGTTGCCGGTGAACTCCTTGGCGGGCTTGTTGAGGATGACGTAGGCGGCATCGGAGTAGATCTCCGGCTTGCGGGCGCGTCCCATCGCCTCGTCGCCGCCGAGCAGGTTCTGCACCGCGGCGGTGGCCACCAGCGTGCGCGGCCACAACGTGTTGGACGCGATGCCGTCGGCGCGCATCTCCTGGGCAATGCCCAACGCGCACAACGTCATACCGAACTTGGCCATCATGTACGCCGTCGGCTTCAGCCACTCCTGGCCCAGCAGCACCGGTGGGGACAGCGTCAGGATGTGCGGGTTTTCCCGGCCCTTCATGTGCGGCAGACACGCCTGGGACACCGCGTATGTGCCGCGCACCTGAATGCCGTTCATCAGGTCGAACCGCTTCATCGGCACCTCGGAGATGGACCCCAGGTTGATCGCCGACGCGTTGTTGACGCAGATGTCGATGCCGCCGAACTGCTCGACGGTCTTGGCCACGGCCGCCTCGACCGAATCCGGGTCGCGGACGTCCCCGACGATCGGCAGGGCCTGCCCACCCGCCTCCTCGAGCTCCTTGGCCGCGGTGAACACCGTGCCCGGCAGCTTCGGGTGCGGCTCGGCGGTCTTGGCGATTAGCGCGATGTTGGCGCCGTCCTGCGCGGCGCGCTTGGCGATCGCCAGGCCGATACCGCGGCTGGCGCCGGAGATGAACATGGTCTTGCCTTGCAGAGACGTGGCGTGGGACATGGCGTCACACTAACGCCACACCCGAATCGGCCGGATCGGGGTCCGATCGCGGCCGCCGGGCCCGGCATCCGGCCGGATCGCGCTGCGGAAATAGCGCGGTCACCCGCGGCGTTGATCCAATCGGTCTCACATGCGGTGGAGCGGACCCGGACGGACGGTGTCGGGGTCAGCCTTTAGATTGGGAGGAGCAGCGTGGTGTCAACGGCGACGAGCCTGTTGGGCGAGGAGCTGTTGGCTGGCTTCCTTGCGAGTCCGGTGGCGCTTTCGGTGCTCTCCGGTAACACCGCCGCAGAAGGGACCGGGTTGATCGACATGGCCGACTCCGAAGATGGCCGCGATGGCGCGATGGGGCCCGAGATTCCCGAGCCCGCAGCGCACGAAGAGACGGACGCGGAATTAACGGCGCGATTCGAACGCGACGCGATTCCCCTGCTGGACCAGCTGTACGGCGGTGCGCTGCGCATGACGCGCAATCCGGCCGACGCCGAGGACCTGCTGCAAGAAACCATGGTGAAGGCCTACGCGGGATTCCGCTCGTTTCGGGCCGGCACCAATCTCAAGGCGTGGCTGTACCGGATCCTGACCAACACCTACATCAACAGCTACCGCAAGAAGCAGCGCCAACCCGCGGAGTATCCGACCGAGGAGATCACCGACTGGCAGCTGGCCGCCAACGCCGAGCATTCGTCCACCGGGCTGCGATCGGCCGAGGTGGAGGCCCTGGAGGCGCTGCCGGACTCGGAGATCAAAGAGGCGCTGGCGGCACTGCCGGAGGAATTCCGGATGGCGGTCTACTACGCCGACGTCGAAGGCTTTCCGTACAAGGAAATCGCCGAGATCATGGATACGCCGATCGGAACGGTAATGTCACGGCTGCACCGCGGCCGACGGCAGCTGCGCGGCCTGTTGGCCGACGTTGCCAAGGAGCGCGGCTTCAACCGCGGTCAGCAGACGCACGAGGAGGTGTCGTCATGAGCGAGCTCTCCGGCCAGGGCGGTGCCTCGCCCGACGCCTGCCCCAACGACGAGTCCCACGGCAGCGTCGGTTGCGCGGAGGTCATCCGCCAGGTCTGGCTGCTGCTCGACGGTGAGTGCGGCCCGGACACCCGCGAGCAGTTGCGCCAGCACCTCGAGGCGTGCCCCGGCTGCTTCAAGCACTACGGGCTCGAAGAGCGGATCAAGGCGCTGATCGCCACCAAATGCCGGGGCGAGAAGGCCCCCGAGGGGCTGCGCGAGCGGCTACGGCTCGAGATCCGGCGCACCACGATCATCCGGGGTACGCAGTAGCGTCCGTCAGGCGTTGGGGCGCTTGCCGTGGTTGGCCTTGCTGTGCTTGCGGTCGCGCTTCTTACGGCCTCGTTTGGCCATGTTGTAAAACCTCCGTGATTGCTTGTCGAACGAGGCGCCCGGCGCCCGTCGGCTTGACGGCCATTCTCTCACGAGACGTCCTGTGCAGTGTCTTCGCCCTGGTGCGGACCACTCGGGGGCACGTGCGCCGCGGCCCCGAGTGGTCCTGTGGTTCGATGTATCCGAGCCTGATGGGCGGAAAAGAACCGTGATGACCAGCAGCCAGCCTGCGCGAAGGCCGAGACGAGTGGGGTGAAGATGGCGGAGGATGTGCGTGCCGAGATCGTGGCCAGCGTGCTCGAAGTCGTTGTGAACGAGGGTGACCAGATCGGCAAAGGCGACATCGTGGTGCTGCTGGAGTCGATGAAGATGGAAATCCCCGTCCTGGCCGAAGTCGGCGGCACCGTCAGCAAGGTCAGCGTGTCGGTGGGCGACGTCATTCAGGCGGGCGACCTCATCGCGGTGATCAGCTAGCCGTCGGACCGTCTCGACCAGCCGCCGGGGAACGACCCGGGGAGTAAGCGATGTCAACTCTCGGTGACCTGCTCGCCGAACACACCATGCTGCCGGGCAACGCGGTCGACCACCTGCATGCGGTAGTCGGGGAGTGGCAGCTGCTGGCTGACCTGTCGTTCGCCGACTACCTGATGTGGGTGCGGCGCGACGACGGCGTGCTGGTCTGTGTGGCGCAGTGCCGGCCCAACACGGCGCCCACGGCGCTGTTGACCGACGCGGTGGGCACCGCCGTCGGATCCGACCGGCTCGAGCTCGTCGCCGAGACGTTCGCGTCGGGTACCGCCCAGCGGAATAACATTGCGGGACACGAAGATTCGTGGTTGCCCGGCACCCACGTCGAGGCGTCTCCGGTGCGCTACGGCGGCAAGGTGGTGGCCGTGCTCACCCATCATCAGACCGCGTTGGCCGCCGACCGTGCGTCCGGTCAGCTGGAGATCGCCTACCGGGAGTGCGCCACCGATCTGGTCCAGATGCTCGCCGAGGGAACCTTTCCCGACGCGGGCGACGTGGTCATGTCGCGCTCGACCCCGCGGGCCGGCGACGGCTTCATCCGCCTGGACGTGCACGGCGTCGTCGACTACGCCAGTCCTAACGCGCTGTCGGCCTACCACCGGATGGGCCTGACCACCGAGCTGGAGGGGCACAACCTGATCGAGGTCACCCGCCCGCTGATCTCGGACCCGTTCGAGGCGCAGGAAGTGGCCGAACACGTGCGGGACCTGGTGGCCGGCGGGCGCAGCATGCGCATGGAGGTCGACGCCGGGGGAGCCACCGTGCTGCTGCGCACGCTGCCGCTGATGGTCGACGGCGCCAGCGCCGGCGCGGCGGTGCTGATCCGCGACGTCACCGAGGTCAAGCGCCGCGACCGGGCCCTGATCTCCAAGGACGCCACCATCCGGGAGATCCATCACCGGGTGAAGAACAACCTGCAGACCGTGGCGGCGCTGTTGCGCCTGCAGGCCCGCCGGACCGTCAACGCGGAGGGGCGGGAGGCCCTGATCGAGTCGGTGCGCCGGGTGTCGTCGATCGCGCTGGTGCACGACGCGCTGTCGATGTCGGTGGATGAGCAGGTCAACCTCGACGAGGTGATCGACCGGATCCTGCCGATCATGAACGACGTGGCGTCGGTGGACCGGCCGATCCGCATTAACCGGGTCGGCGACCTGGGTGTGTTGGACTCCGACCGGGCCACCGCGCTGATCATGGTGATCACCGAACTGGTGCAGAACGCGATCGAACACGCCTTTGACCCGGCGGCCCAGGAGGGTTCGGTGACGATTCGCGCCGAGCGCTCCGCGCGGTGGCTCGACGTGGTGGTGCACGACGACGGTCGCGGGCTGCCGGAGGGATTCAGCCTGGAGACCTCGGACAGCCTCGGCCTGCAGATCGTGCGGACCCTGGTGTCGGCCGAGCTGGACGGCACCCTGGGCATGCGTCAGGCGCCGGTCACCGGAACCGATGTGGTGCTACGGGTTCCGATCGGCCGCCGAACCCGTTTGCTGCTGTAGGTGTTTCGTGCCGAACCCACACGCAAAGGTGCGGCCCCGACTTTCGTCGAGGCCGCACTGTTTGCGTTATGTGGGTTATACCCCGCTGCGGGCCTTCGTCCGGGCGTTGCGACGCTTCAGTGCACGCCGCTCGTCTTCGCTCATGCCGCCCCAGACGCCCGAGTCCTGGCCCGTGTTCAGGGCCCAACCGAGGCACTCTGTGGTCACCGGGCACCGATTACAGACCAGTTTCGCGTCAGCGATCTGCGCGAGAGCCGGGCCGCTGTTCCCTACCGGGAAGAACAGCTCCGGGTCTTCGTCACGACAGACCGCCTTGTGGCGCCAATCCATAAGTCTTTACTCCTCACTAAGTGCGCAGCAAGGCGCACGGCCATTTTCTTCGGCTGTTTAACGCGTGCAGAAGAAAAGGAGTCCGGACTCCTACGTAAAACTCTGCATGCAACCTTTTGATCGTTTCACAGGCTCAACAGATGTCAATAGTGTGAGTTCGCTCGTGGGCTATCTCACTTTGATCATCTCGTAGCCAAGCCCTTACTCCGTTGTACTACACTCCACGGGCTGCCTCCCTGGATGTTTTCCGGACGCCCGCCGGTCACGCGGCATTACCGCAGCTCAACGCCATTTCTGCTGCGGGGGAGCGACCACTGCCAGCGCATCCGGGACCGCCCGGAACGTCATGCTTTCGCGCACGCCGAGGTAATCACCGTCGAACTGGCAGGCGACTGCGCCTCCCGTCGAGGTAACTCGCAGGCATGGCAGGTCGTCCTCGGTGACGAGGTGCTTGAAGTTGAACGTAGGCCGTTTAGCGAACATCTGCCGCACGATTCGCAGGGTGGGGATCGGCTTCATGGTGGTGGGCGCGAACACCCCGAGTCCCGACTCGAAGCTGCAGTCGGGGTTGGTCCACACCGGCCGTTGGTTGGCGAACGTCCACGGGCTGGAGTTCGACACGAACGCGAAGCTGACCCCGGTAATGGGTTCGCGGCCGGGAAGTTCCAGCGTCAGCATCGGTTCGCGGCGGGTGTAGGCCCAGACGGCCGGCACCGCCGCGCGGATGTAGCGCCACGCCGAAACTTTCCCACCCTTGTCGCGCTCGGCCTCGACCGCGGCCACCACCTCGGCGTCGACGCCCATGCCGGTGTTGAACACGGCCCAGCGCTCGCCGCAGTCGATCAACCCGATCCGCCGCCAGGCGCGGCGCCGGTGGTAGTCGTCGAGCAACTGGATGAGCTGGTTGGTGGCCGCGACCGGATCCGCGGAGATGCCCAGGGACCGTGCCAGCACGTTCGCCGAACCGCCGGGCACCACGGCCACCGCCGGTACCGGGCCGGTCGGCAGCGGCCCCGGCCGGCCGAGCAGGCCGTTGACCACCCCGCTCACCGTGCCGTCGCCGCCGTGCACCACCACCAGATCGATACCGTCGGCGACGGCCTTCTCCGCGAGCTCGGTGCCATGACCGCGGTGGTTGGTGTGTTCGACGGTGAGCTGTAGACGGCTTTTGAGCGCGTGGGCCAGCAGGTCGCGACCGGCCGGGGTGGTGGAAGTGGCTGTGGGGTTGACGATCAGCACGGCCCGCATGAGGCACGAGCTTATGCGGGCTGCCTAAGGCAACGCTGTGGGGGAACCGCCGGGGGACGGGCCGCCGCCCTGACTACGCTGACGCTGTGACGCCGCCAGCCGCCCCGACCCCCGTTCGCCGCGCCGGCCTGATCGTTGTGCTGCAGGGGATCGCGGCGCTGATCGTGGCGGTGGTGCTGGTGGTGCGGGGCATCGCCGGGGCCGACCAGCAGGTGGTCAACGGCCTGGCGACCGCGGGCTGGTTCGTCCTGGTCGGTGCCGGGGTGATCGCCGCGGGACGCGCGCTGATCCTCGGCAAGCGCTGGGGCCGCGGGCTGGCCGTCATCACCCAGCTGCTGTTGCTGCCGGTGGCCTGGTACCTCGCGGTCGGGTCACATCAGCCGGGCTTCGGGATTCCGGCGGGCGCGGTGGCGCTGATCGTGCTCGGATTGCTGTTCAGTCCCGCCGCGGTGCGCTGGGCCGCCGGCGATCAGGGCGATTCCGCCAGGCCCGCCAACGGCTCGCCGGACAGCCGGTAGGTCGTCCATTCGTTCTGCGGCTCACCGCCGATGCCGTCGTAGAGGGCGATGGCGTCGGCGTTCCAGTTCAGCACCGCCCACGACAGCCGGGTGTAGCCCCGGCGCAGGCATTCGGACGCCAGCGCGGCCAGCAGCGCCCGGGCCAGCCCGCGCCGGCGGAACTCCGGGCGCACGAACAGGTCTTCCAGGTAGATGCCCGCCACGCCGTCCCAGGTGGAGAAGTTGACGAACCACAGCGCCATCGCCGCGATCTCGCCGTCCATTTCGGCGACGTGCCCGTACACCGTCGGCACCTCACCGAAAAGCGCTGCCGTGATTTGGGTTTCGGCCACCGTGCACTGATCGGCGGCGTGCTCGAACTCGGCCAGCGCGTGGATCATTTCGGTGATCGCGGCGGCGTCCCGCGGCGCGGCGCGACGGATGTGCCGGCTCATTGCTCTACTCCCAGGGCGTTGAGGATGGTACCGAATTTCGTTGTCGTTTCCGCGACTTCCTCGTCGGGATCGGACTCGGCGACGATGCCGCCGCCGGCCCGGGCCAGCGCGCCGCGCCGGTCGGCCGACAGCTGCGCGCAGCGCAGCGACACCACCCAGCGCCCGTCGCCGCGGGCGTCGCACCAGCCCGCCGCCCCGGCGTAGAAGCCGCGGTCCCCTTCCAGTTCGGCGATCAGACCCATCGCGGCCTTCGTCGGCACGCCGCCGACCGCCGGGGTGGGGTGCAGGGTCAGCGCCAAATCGATTGCGGTGCTTGATGTGTCACGCAGGCGGCCGGTGATCGGCGTGCACAGATGCCAGACGGTGGCGGTGCTGCTCAGCTGCGGTTCGGCGGCGATGGACAGGTCGTCGCACAGCGGTTCCAGGGCGGCCCTGATGGTTTCGATGACCAGCTGATGTTCGTGCCGGTTCTTGGCCGAGGCAACCAGCGCGGCACCGTTGGCGGCGTCGGCCTGCGGGTCGGCCGCGCGCGGCGCCGAGCCGGCGAACGGCCGGCACTCCACGCGGTCGCCGCTGCGCGCCACCAGAAGCTCGGGGCTGGCGCCCACCAGTGCCGCACCGGCGTACGCGTCGCCGGCGGCGCTCAGGTCGACGAGGTAGCCGTAGGCCGCCGGGTCCGCGGCGACGAGCCGGCGCAGGATCACGCGGGCATCCAGCGGGGCCTCGGCGACCAGCCGCAGGGCGCGGGCCAACACCACCTTGTCCAGCGGGTTGTCGGATGCGGCGAGCTGCTCGCACGCCCGCTGGATCCGGTGCCGGTAGTCCGCCGGTGGCGGCACGGCTTCGGCCACCCGCACCGGCGGCAGTCCGTCGGCCGGCCAGTCCGGCGGGCCATCCGTGACGTTCACCGCTTCCGGCGTCAGCAACGCTGCCGGCCTGGTGACGTCAAAAGGCAACGCGCCCAACACAATCGGCGCCTCTCCCGAGCGCAGCGCCGCCTGCGCGGCACTCACGTCGGCGTAGCGCCGCCGCACCCCGTCGGCGATCATGGTTCCGGTCGGCCCGCACAGCGCGAACGGCGGTTCGTGGTGTCGATGCTCGACTCCTTCTCGCGCCGCTGCGCGGCGCGCATCGTCGTCTTCGCCGCTCACTGACCGGTCAATCCGAGCGCGCGCAGCTGCCGCACCCCGTGCTCGAACCCGCAGACCGCGATCGACGCGGTGATCATGGCGAACCGGCTGCCCTCGACCAGCGGCAGCTCGACCCAGCGCGTGATCACCGCGCGGGAGAAGTGGCCGTGGCTGACGAAGACGACGTCGCGCGACTCCATGTGCTGCAGCGCCGTCGCGACGGCCGCGTCGGCGCGCTCACTGACCTGGGCGACGGTCTCACCGCCCGGGCAGCCGTGCGTCCACACCAGCCATCCGGGCACCGTCTCCTGAATCTGCGACGTGGTCAGGCCCTCGTAGGAGCCGTAGTCCCACTCCGCCAGCACGTCGGAAACCTCGTCGACGGACAGCCCGGCCAGCTCCGCGGTGGTCAGGGAACGCTGCCGCGGACTGCTGATCACCAGCGGGTCAACAAGTTTGAGTTCACCGATCACCCCGCCGGCCAGCTTGGCCTGCGTTCGGCCGGCGTCGGTCAGCTCAACCTCGGTGCGGCCGGTGTGCTGGCCCGACTTCGACCACTCGGTCTCGCCGTGGCGCAGCAGCACCAGACGGTGATTGTGCAAGCCCATATCGGTTGATTCTGCCGGACGACTCGCGGTGGTCGCTCAGGCCGAAGCGCACGGCGGGCGAACATGCCAGGATGGCACTGTAAACCGCACGCGACGATGCAGTGGGGAGGCAGCGATGAGGTGGCGGCGCCGGTGAGTAAGACGCGGGTATTGGCGGTGGCCAACCAGAAGGGCGGTGTCGCCAAGACGACCACGGTCGCGTCGCTGGGTGCGGCGTTGGTGGACGAGAAGAAACGGGTGCTGCTGGTCGACCTCGATCCGCAGGGCTGCCTGACCTTCTCGCTGGGCCAAGATCCCGACAAGCTACCGGTGTCCGTGCACGAGGTGCTGCTCGGCGAGGTCGAGCCCAACGCCGCGCTGGTCGAGACGGCGGAGGGAATGACGCTGCTGCCGGCCAACATTGACCTGGCCGGCGCCGAGGCGATGCTGCTGATGCGGGCCGGGCGCGAATACGCGCTCAAGCGCGCGCTGGCCAAGCTCGGCGACGAGTTCGACGTGGTGATCATCGACTGCCCGCCGTCGCTGGGCGTGCTCACCCTCAACGGGCTGACGGCCGCCGACGAGGTCATCGTGCCGCTGCAGTGCGAGACGCTCGCGCATCGCGGGGTCGGCCAGTTCCTGCGCACGGTCGCCGATGTCCAGCAGATCACCAACCCGGAGCTGCGCATGCTCGGCGCCCTGCCCACGCTGTACGACTCGCGCACCACGCACACCCGCGACGTCCTGCTCGACGTCGCCGACCGGTACAACCTGCCGGTGCTGGCCCCGCCGATCCCGCGCACCGTGCGATTCGCCGAGGCCAGCGCCTCGGGCTCGTCGGTGATGGCCGGTCGCAAGAACAAGGGCGCGGTGGCCTACGGCGATCTGGCGGCGGCGCTGCTCAAGCACTGGAAGAGCGGCAAGCCACTGCCGACGTTCGCCGTCGAGGTTTAGTGGCGATCGCAAGCGCGGCGGAGCCGGGCGCGGCGGGTCGCCACCATCGGGTTTAGTGGCGATCGCAAGCGCGGCGGAGCCGGGCGCGGCGGGTCGCCACCATCGGGTTTAGTGGCGATCGCAAGCGCGGCGGAGCCGGGCGCGGCGGGTCGCCACCATCAGGTTTAGCTAGCCCAGGGCGACCAGAGTGTCGCCGCGCTGCTCGAGCACCCGCGACCCGATCACGGCCGGGAACACGGGTTTGCCGGCGGGTGGGGCGCTCGTCGAGCGGTCCACCGGGATGTAGCGTTCGTTGGCGCCGCTGAGCGGGTCGTAGACCCCGATCGCGCCGGTGACCGGCACCAGCAGCCGGCCCGCCATCATCACCCCGGGCCCCAGGGGCGCCGTCCGGTCGCCCGCGGTGATCGTGTAGCGCAGCGCCAGCGTGTTCGCGTCGAAGACCATCAGCGAATCGCCCGTCCACCAGGTGATCTGGCTGCCCGGATGGGAGACGACCGCCGAGCGCGACGGCGGCTTGGGCAGCGGGGTGCTCGACACGGTCGCCCCGGTCTGGTCGATCACATCGACCCGGGGCTGCGGCGCGGGCAGGTACACCGCGGTGGTGTTCTCCGCGACGGTCAGCACCCGGGCGCCCGAATCGGGCGCGATCCCCGGTTGGGCCACGATGTGTTGCTGGGGTTCGTCGTCGTCCTTGCCCGGACGCAGCAGCACCAGCCGCAGGTCGGCCTGGTTCGCGCAGCTCTCCAGCACCGACACCGCCTGGGAGCTGGCCGCGGCCGAGATCAGCTTGCATCCGGAGTGCAGTCCGCGCGTCGACGGCTTCACCCGCGCGTCGGTCTCGCCGTAGGCCAGCATCCGGACCATGTCCGAACGCCACAGCTCCAGCCGGGTGTCACCGACCGACAGCACCGTCATGCCGTCGGAGGAGAGCCGCACCCGCCGATCGGCGTAGCCGCTGCGGGCGGGCCCGCGGCGACCGGTGGACCCGTCCAGGGTGCTCACCTGCCCGCAGCCGCGGTCGTCGCGGTATACCCCGACGGCGTAGCGGTACAGCCAGGTGACCCCGCACAGGTCGATGTCGCGGGAGTAGCTCCAGCGGGACTGGCCGGTGTCGGGATCGCGCCCGTCGATCCGGCGGCCCGCCGCGGTGACCACCTCCCCGCCGGCGACCACCGGGGCGGTGGTGGCCGGACTGGCGGCGCTCCACAGCTGCTTCAACCCGGCCGGGACCTGCTTGGCCGGCGACGGGTTGGGTGCGGGCACCGCCGCGGGCCGGCTGCTGGTGGCCCGGGCGTCGCTGCTCCACCAGATCAGCGCCGCGACCGCGGCGACGACGACCGCGATGGCCGCGGCGGCGAGCATGTCGCCCTTGGTGCGGCGCTCGGGTCTGACCATGCGGCGGCGCGGGCCGTCAGTTGCTCTGCGCGGTGGCGGCGGTAGCCGCGGCGGTCTGCCCGTCCGCGGGCTTGCGACGCCGGCGGCGGCGCCGGGTGGAGCCGGCGTTGCCCGGGGGCGAGCCGGCCGGGGTTTCCGCGGTGGCATCGCCGTTGCTGCTCGGGGCCCCGTTGCTGGACGGGTGCGCCGCGACGGGCTGCCCGCCACGGGTGCGCCGGCGCCGCGCGCCGGACCGCCGCGCGGGCTTCTCCGACTTCTGCTCGGGCTTCTTGCCGTCCCGGTCGCCGCTGCGGCGCTGGCCTTGCGGCTTGCGGGCGGTGCCCACCGTGCCGCCGGCCTCGGCGGGGATGCCCAGTTCGGCGTAGAGGTGCGGCGAGTTGGAGTACGTCTCGGCGGGCTCGGGGCAGTCCAGCCCCAGCGCCTTGTCGATCAGCGCCCAGCGGGCCAGCTCGTCCCAGTCCACCAGCGTGACGGCGACACCGGTCTTGCCGGCGCGGCCGGTGCGCCCGATGCGGTGCACGTAGGCCTGCTCGTCCTCGGGGATCTGGTAGTTGATCACGTGGGTGACGTCGTCGATGTCGATGCCGCGGGCGGCCACGTCGGTGGCGACCAGCACGTCGATGTCGCCGGTCCGGAAGGCCTTCAGCGCCTTCTCGCGGGCCACCTGGCCCAGGTCCCCGTGCACCGCACCGACCTTGAACCCGCGCTCGGCCAGCTCGTCGGCCACCTTCTGCGCGGTGCGCTTGGTGCGGGTGAAGATCATCGTCGCGCCGCGGCCCTCGGCCTGGAGCACGCGGCTGACCAGCTCCACCTTGTCCAGGGCGTGGGCGCGGTAGACGTACTGCACGGTGGTGTCGTGAGTGGCCGCCGAGTGCGGCGCTTCGGCCCGGATGTGGGTGGGCTGGTTCATGAACGTGCGGGCCAGCGTGATGATCGGGTCCGGCATGGTCGCCGAGAACAGCATGGACTGCCGATCGGTCGGGATCTGGCGCAGGATGCGCTCGATGTCGGGCAGGAAGCCCAGGTCGAGCATCTCGTCGGCCTCGTCGAGCACCAGCACCGACAGCCCGCCCAGTTGCAGGTGGTTTTGCTGGCTCAGGTCGAGCAGCCGGCCCGGGGTGCCGACCACGACGTCGGCACCGGCGCGCAGCGCCTCGATCTGCGGCTCGTAAGGGCGCCCGCCGTAGATGGGCACCACCGACAGCGGGCGACCGCCGTCGGCGTTCAGGTGCTTGGCCGCCAGCGTCAGGTCATCGGTGACCTGTAGGCACAGCTCCCGGGTGGGGACCACGATCAGGGCCCGCGGCGTGCCGTTGAGTGGACGCGCGGCGGTGCCGGCGGTGATGCGCTGCAACAGCGGCACGCCGAAGGCGAAGGTCTTGCCCATGCCGGTGCGGGCCTGGCCGATCAGATCGTCGCCGGCGAGCGCCATCGGCAGGGTCAGTTCTTGGATGGCAAAAGGGCTTTCGATCCCTTTTTCGGCGAGCGCGCGCACGATTTCGTCGCGGACGCCGAGTTGCGCAAAGGTCAGTTCAGTTGTGCTGGTGAGGGTGGTCATGCGTGGGTAAGTAGCCTCTCGGTGACGTATCGGTTTGTGTCGGTATTTCTCTGTCGCGGTCACGCGCGCACGAGTTCCGACTCCGAATACGTCGCCGAGTCGCCGGCCCTGGCTCAGTCTGGGAGGGCCCAGTCAGGGCGGGCCAGCTGTGCACGCACATTTCGCCGATAGCGGCTTGAAAAAACAATTACGGCATAAATACAGCCGCCATCTACCTCCATGATAGCTGGTCGACAGCTGGCTCCCATTTTGCGCTAAGTCAGCCGACTACAGTGTTGCCATGACCCGGCCCTCCTGCCAACCCTCCCAAGCCGATCTGGCCGCCGACCCAATCGACGATTCACCCGCCCCGCGGCTGTCGGCCGACCACCCGGGTGTCAACGAGTTGTTCGCGGTCCTGGCCTACGGCGAGATCGCCGCGTTCTACCGGCTCACCGACGAGGCGCGGATGGCTCCCGACCTGCGCGGACGGATCTCGATGGCCAGCATGGCCGCCGCCGAGATGCAGCACTACGAGCAGCTGCGCGACGCGCTGGAAAGCCGCGGCGTCGACGTGGTGTCGGCGATGTCCAAGTACGTCTCGGCGCTGGAGAACTATCACCGGCTGACCATGCCCAGCACGTGGCTGGAGGCCTTGGTGAAGACCTATGTGGGCGACGCCCTGGCGGCCGACCTGTACCTGGAGATCGCCGACGGCCTGCCCGACGAGGTTGCCGACGTGGTGCGCGCGGCGCTGTCGGAAACCGGGCACTCACAGTTCGTCGTCGCCGAGGTGCGCGCCGCGGTGACGTCCAGCGGCAAGCAGCGCAGCCGGCTGGCGCTGTGGTCGCGCCGCCTGTTCGGCGAAGCGATCACGCAGGCCCAGTACCTGCTGGCCGACCACGACGAGCTGGTCGACCTGGTGATGTTGGGCGCTGGCGGGCTGGGCCAGCTCAACGCGTTCTTCGACCGGATGCAGCAGACACACGACCGTCGGATGCACGAACTTGGCCTGAGCTGAGCCGGCCGCTAGGGGCACCTCCCGCGTGCCGGGGACGGGTCACGGCCCCTCGGACTCAGCGCGCGCAGGTCGCCATGTTCGAGGCGTTGGTCGACGCGACCACGCGCTGACCGGCGGCGTTGAAGATCGAGCAGCTGAGCTGACCGTAGAAGCTGGTCGCGACGACCGATTCGGTCTGCACGCCCGGGTTCAGCACCACGACCTTCGACCACGGCAGCGACACGTTGAACTCGGTCTGCGGCACGCCCCGCGCGTCGGTGTAGACGATGTTCACCAGGTCCAGCAGCTGCTTGGTCCCGCTCACGCTGTAGAGCACGGTGCGCGGGTTCAGCGCGGCCGGCGGCGGCGCCGCGGCGCGGGGCGGCGCGACCGGGGGCGCGGCGACCGCCGGCGGTGCGGCGGGCGCGGCGCTGGGCGTGGTGACCGTGGTGAAGGTCTCGGCCGGCAGCTGGGAGGGGC
>NZ_BAAGDE010000077.1:0-23922 GCF_054660795.1 Mycobacterium sp. MUNTM1 | reverse complement strand
GCCGGCGCCCCCGGCCGACGTTCCGCCTCCGGCCGACGCGATGCCGCCCGCGCCCCCAGCGGACGCACCGCCCGTCGTGGACACGGACTTCCACGGTTTCGTACCGGCCGGCATGCCGCAGCATGTGTCCGAGGCCGGCTACACCCAGCAACTGTGGGACGCCATCCGGGCCCAGGACGTTCACGGCAACGACGCGCTGGACGCTCTCGCTCAGCCGGCGCCCAGCGCCTGACATCGCCACACTCCCAACACGCCCCGAAAACCCTCCTGTTCGGGGCGTGTTGGGCACGGCGCACCATTCCGGTAGCCGGCCGCACCAGGCTGATCCAGGGCGTGATTACGGCGTCAGGCCGAGCCCACCCACTCCTCGGTGCCGTCGGCGAAGAATTGGTGCTTCCACACCGGTAGCCGCGCCTTGATGGTGTCCACCAGGTGCGCGCAGGTGGCGAACGCCGCCTGCCGGTGGTCGGCGGCCACGGCCGCCACCAGAGCCGCCTCTCCGATGCGCAGCGCGCCGATCCGGTGGCTGGCGGCGACGGCACGCACGCCGCTGGACTGCTCGGCCACATCGGCCACCACCTCGGCGATGACCTGCTCGGCCGACGGGTGCGCGGAATACTCCAGCCGCACCACCCGCCGTCCGCCGTCGTGGTCGCGGATCATGCCGACGAACCCGACGATGGCCCCGGCCGATTGGTGGCCCACCAATTCTTCGTGCTCGGCCAGCGAGATCGGGTGCTCGGTCATGGCGGCGCGCACGACGAGCGTCATCGCTGGTGATCTTTGCCGGCGAGCTGGTCGAGCGCGTGGTCGAGCACACCGGCGAGCACGCCGAGGCCGTCGCGCACCCCGCCGGGCGAACCCGGCAGGTTGACGATCAGGGTCTGGCCGGCCACCCCGCACACTCCGCGCGACAGCACCGACGTCGGCACCTTGGGCAGCCCCGACTGGCGGATCGCTTCCGCCAGCCCCGGAACCATGTAGTCGACGACGGCGACGGTCTGGTCCGGTGTGCTGTCGCTGGGCGAGATGCCGGTGCCACCGGAGGTGATGATGACGTCGACCTCGGCGTCGATCGCGGTGCGCAGCGCGTCGCCCACCGGCGGTCCGTCGGCGACCACCTCCGGCTGCACGTCCGAAAAGCCGCGCTCTGAAAGCCATTCGGCGATGATCGCACCGCAGCGGTCGTCGTACACGCCCGACGACGCGCGAGTCGAGGCGATGATGATGCGGGCTGAACGGGAACTCATGGGCGCGCCCACCTTCCGGTTTTGCCGCCTTCCTTGCGCAGCACTCGAATGTCGTCGATTCGTGCGGCCGGGTCCACCGCCTTGATCATGTCGTAGAGCGTCAGGCCCGCAACGCTGACGGCGCTCAGCGCTTCCATCTCCACCCCCGTGCGGTCGGTGCTACGCACCGTTGCGATGATCTCGATCTCAGACTCGCCCACGGTGAAATCGATGTCGACCCCCGTGAGGGCAAGTTGATGACACAGCGGGATGAGGTCGCTGGTGCGCTTCGCGGCCTGGATGCCGGCTATCCGCGCGGTGGCCAGCGCATCGCCCTTGGGCAGGCCGCCGGACGAGATCAGACCCACCACGTGCGCCGACGTGCGCAGGACGCCGGCGGCGACCGCGGTCCGCTTGGTGGCCGTCTTCTCGCTGACGTCGACCATGTGCGCCGCGCCGTGATCGTCGAGGTGTGACAGGGCGCCCGAGCCGGAGTCTGCCGACGCCCGGCTCGCCGAGGCTTCGGAGGCCTCAGAGGCCCTAGCCATCTGGCGGCCTACCGATTGACGACGGTGACCGGATGCAGGTAGGGCAGATCGGTGGAGGGCAGCGGGAACACCAGCTCGCCGAAGGGGGACAACGCACCCGTGCGATCGGTCACGAGTTCGCTGACCGCGTGGTCGTCGGGGTCGGTCGTCGGCCAGCCGTTGTCGACATACTTGGTCTTGCGGGCTTTGCCCTCAGCAGTGTCAGCCACGAGGTCCATTCTTACAGGTGGCCCCGCAACACGTGGCGGCAAGGGCTCGGGTGCGCCGGGCGGCTTGCAACGTAATGCGATAGTCGACCGTGCCGAGTTACGCTGAAACGACCGTGCCAGTCGTGCTAAATGCAGCCGCGAACAATCCGGTTTTTGCCGTGACGGCTGCTCCTTATCTGCTCCTGGATGCGAAACTCAACATCCGGGCCGTGAACGACGCCTATTTGCGGGCGACAAGCCGCGAGCGAGACGAGCTCATCGGTGAGCATATGTTCGACGCTTTCCCGGATAATCCCGCCGACGCTGCAGCCAGCGGCGTGCACAACCTGCAGGCGTCGCTGAACCGGGTACTGCGGGGCGCGGCCGCGCACGAGATGCCCATTCAGCGTTACGACGTCGCACCCAGCGGCAGTACCGAGTTCATTCCCAAGGTGTGGAGCCCGGTCAACTCTCCGATCACCGATGACGAGGGCCGCGTGGTCGGATTGCTGCACCACGTCGAAGACATCACCCCACTGATCGCTGATGGCATCGACCGCACCGCAGACGCTCGCGCCCTTGCCCTGACGGCGGCGCGCTATCGCGGTTTTCACGACCTTCTGCTGGCTGAGAACTCGAGGTTGACGGCTGCGCTGATCGCGGTAGGCGCCTCGCGCGGGATGTCCGCGGGGTCCGGTCAGCGACGTCGCCGGCTGTGGCGGCTGCTTGCGGCGCGCACCAGCGAGGACTCCCGGCGCGGGTGGTCGGCGTCGTTGTGCGCGCTGGCCGTCGAAGCATTCGACACCGTCGTCGGTGCTGCCATTTCGGTGCGAAACCCGGCCGGCCACCTCGCACTGTTGACCGCCAGCGATGCGCGCGCAAGCAAGATGGAACAGCTCGGCGCTGTAATGATGGAAGGCCCCATACATGCGGCGCTGCTCGGCGGTGTTCCGGTGCACCTCGCCGACATAGCGAGCGACGATGACCTCTGGCCGGATTACGCCGCGGCCGCCCTCGACATCGGAATCGTCGGAGTGTCCGCATTCCCGATGCTGCTCGGCACGGACTTGGTGGGAACCTTCACCGTCTACCGCAGCCAGCGCGAGCGCGCTCCGGACCACACCGAATGGATCGATACCGCGATCGCCGCCGATCTGGCGGTATCGGCTCTCCTCGCCGACGGAGTGCATATCGAATCGCAATTGGGTACCGACGACCCCTACCTCGACGTGACCATCGCCGCCGGGATGCTCAGCTCGCGATTCGACATTTCGTTGGACGACGCCGTGAACAAGTTGCGCCGCCATGCGGCTCGGATGAACGTTCCCGTGCGGCGCATCGCGGCAGAGGCGATCAGGCGCTGGGCCGGCTACCCCAAAGGCCAGGCACGTACCAGCCAGACAATCCCGCCGCCCTGAGCGGCTGCTCGGCACCCGCGACCTGCTTTACGCTGGTCAGCAATGACCGACAACACCCCGGATATCCCGCTGGGGTCTTGGCTGGCCGAGTTGTCCGATGAGCGGCTAATCCGACTGTTGGAATTGCGGCCGGACCTCGCCCAGCCGCCACCCGGCAGCATCGCCGCACTGGCCGCGCGCGCCCAGGCCCGCCAGTCGATCAAGGCCGGCACCGACGACCTCGACTTCCTGCGCCTGGCCGTTCTCGACGCGCTGCTGGTGCTGCAGGCCGACGCGGAGCCGGTGCCGACCGCGAAGCTGCTGGCGCTGGTCGATGACCGCGCCCCCGAAACCGACGTCCTCGACGCCGTCGACGATCTCCGGCAACGCGCCCTGGTCTGGGGTGAGTCCGCGCTGCGGGTGGCCGCCGACGCCGCGACGGGACTGCCGTGGCATCCCGGCCAGGTCATTCTCGAGGACACCTCGCGCGGTGCCGAGCAGATCGCCGGCCTGATCGACGACCTCAACCAGGCGCAACGCGATGTGTTAGAGAAGCTCCTCGAGGGCTCCCCGATGGGACGCACCCGCGACGCCGCGCCCGGCGCGCCCGCCGACCGGCCGGTGCCCCAACTGCTGGCCATGGGGCTGCTGCGGCGCATCGACGCCGAGACGGTGATCCTGCCCCGCCACGTCGGGCAGGTGCTGCGCGGCGAGCAGCCCGGCCCCATGCAGCTGACCGCACCCGACCCGGTGGTCTCGACGACCACGGCCGACGACGCCGACGCGGCGGCCGCCGGGGCCGTCATCGACTTGCTGCACGAGGTCGACGTCCTGCTCGAAACGCTCTCCACCGCACCGGTTTCCGAGCTGCGCAGCGGCGGGCTGGGCATTCGTGACGTCAAGCGGCTGAGCAAGGTGACCGGGATCGAGGAACCGCGGCTGGGTTTGATCCTCGAAGTCGCGGCCGCGGCCGGATTGATCGCCAGCGGCATGCCCGATCCCGAGCCGGTCATCGGCGAGGCGCCGTACTGGGCGCCGACCATCGCCACCGACCGGTACGCCGTGATGCCGGCCTCCGAGCGCTGGCAGCTGTTGGCGAGCGGCTGGCTCGACCTTCCCGGTCGCCCGGCGCTGATCGGCAGCCGCGGCCCCGACGCCAAGCCCTACGGGGCCCTCACCGACGGGCTGTACTCCACGGCCGCACCGCTGGATCGCCGGCTGTTGCTCGGCATGCTGTCCGAGCTGCCCCCCGGGGCCGGCGTCGACGCGGCGGCGGCGTCCGCGGCCCTGATCTGGCGGCGTCCGCGCTGGGCCAAGCGGTTGCAGCCCGGACCCGTCGGGGACCTGCTCGCCGAGAGCAACGCCCTGGGCCTGGTGGGCCGGGGGGCGATCAGCACGCCCGGCCGCGCGCTGCTGGACGACGATGATCCGCAGGTCGCGATCGAGGCGATGAACAGGGCCCTGCCCAAGCCGGTCGACCACTTCCTGGTGCAGGCGGACCTGACCGTGGTGGTGCCCGGCCCGTTGGAACGCGACCTGGCCGAGCAGCTCGCCGTCGTTGCCACCGTCGAATCGGCCGGCACCGCGATGGTGTACCGCGTCAGCGAGCAGTCGATCCGGCACGCACTCGATGTCGGCAAGACGCGCGACTGGATGCATTCCCTATTCGCCAATCATTCCAGAACGCCGGTGCCCCAAGGACTTACGTATCTCATCGACGATGTCGCGCGCCGGCACGGGCAGCTGCGGATCGGCATGGCCGCGTCGTTCGTGCGCTGCGAGGACCCCGCGCTGCTAGCGCAGGCTGTGGCCGCGCCGGCGACCGAAGCGGTGCAGTTGCGGGCGCTGGCGCCGACGGTCGCGGTGTCCCCGGCGCCCATCGCCGAGGTGCTCGTGGCGCTGCGTGCCGCGGGCTTCGCTCCGGCGGCCGAGGATTCTTCCGGCGCCATCGTCGACGTGCGTCCGCGCGGAGCCCGGGTGGCCACACCCCAGCAGCGCCGGCCGTATCGCCCGGTCCGGCGGCCCAACAGCGAAAGCCTCAACGCGGTGGTCGCGGTGCTGCGCAAGGTGACCGCCGCGCCGTTCGGCAACATCCGCGTCGATCCCGCCGTCACCATGACCCAGCTGCAGCGCGCGGCCAAGGAACAAGACACCCTGGTGATCGGTTATCTGGATGCGGCGGGCGTGGCGACCCAGCGGGTGGTGTCGCCCATCACCATCAAGGGCGGTCAGCTGGTCGCCTTTGATTCGGCGTCCGGGCGGCTGCGTGACTTCGCCATCCACCGCATCACGTCGGTCGTGTCGGCCACCGCCCGATAATGGTTTGGCATGCGGAAGCACAGATGAAAAGGAGTGGCGCTGACCATGTCTGACGGACCGTTGATCGTGCAGTCGGATAAGACGGTGCTGCTCGAGGTGGACCACGAGCAGGCCGGCGCGGCGCGCGCCGCCATCGCGCCGTTCGCCGAGCTGGAGCGCGCGCCCGAGCACGTGCACACGTACCGCATCACGCCGCTGGCGCTGTGGAATGCCCGCGCCGCCGGTCATGACGCCGAGCAGGTGGTCGACGCGCTGGTGAGCTTCTCGCGCTACGCGGTGCCGCAGCCCCTGCTGGTCGACATCGTCGACACCATGGCCCGTTACGGCCGCCTGCAGCTGGTGAAGAACCCCGCGCACGGCCTGACGCTGGTGAGCCTGGATCGCGCGGTGCTCGAAGAGGTGCTGCGCAACAAAAAGATCGCCCCGATGCTCGGCGCCCGCATCGACGACGACACCGTCGTCGTGCACCCCAGCGAGCGCGGCCGCGTCAAGCAGATGCTGCTCAAAATCGGTTGGCCAGCAGAGGATCTCGCGGGCTATGTGGACGGCGAGGCGCATCCGATCAGCCTGGCCCAGGACGGCTGGCACCTGCGCGACTATCAGCAGATGGCCACCGACTCGTTCTGGTCCGGCGGCTCCGGGGTGGTGGTGCTCCCGTGCGGCGCCGGCAAGACGCTGGTGGGCGCGGCCGCCATGGCGAAAGCCGGTGCGACGACGCTGATTCTGGTCACCAATATCGTCGCGGCGCGGCAATGGAAGCGCGAACTGATCGCACGCACGTCACTCACCGAGGACGAGATCGGCGAATACTCCGGCGAGCGCAAGGAGATCCGGCCGGTCACCATTTCGACGTATCAGATGATCACGCGGCGCACCAAGGGCGAGTACCGTCACCTGGAGCTCTTCGACAGCCGGGACTGGGGTCTGATCATCTACGACGAGGTACATCTGTTGCCGGCGCCGGTGTTTCGGATGACCGCCGATCTGCAGTCGAAGCGGCGCCTGGGCCTGACCGCCACGCTGGTCCGCGAGGACGGCCGCGAGGGCGACGTGTTCTCGCTGATCGGCCCGAAACGCTATGACGCGCCGTGGAAGGACATCGAGGCGCAGGGGTGGATCGCTCCGGCCGAATGCGTCGAGGTGCGGGTCACCATGACGGACAACGAGCGGATGCTCTACGCCACCTCCGAGCCCGAAGAACGGTACAAGCTGTGCTCGACGGTGCACACCAAAATCGCTGTGGTCAAATCGATCCTGTCGAAGCATCCCGGCGAGCAGACGCTGGTGATCGGCGCCTACCTCGATCAGCTCGACGAGCTCGGCGCCGAGCTGAACGCCCCGGTGATCCAGGGGTCGACCCGGACCAAGGAACGCGAAGAGCTGTTCGACGCGTTCCGGCGCGGCGAGCTGTCCACCCTGGTGGTGTCGAAGGTCGCGAACTTCTCCATCGATCTGCCGGAAGCCTCTGTGGCAGTGCAGGTTTCGGGAACATTCGGGTCACGTCAGGAGGAGGCGCAACGGCTGGGCCGGCTGCTGCGGCCCAAGTCCGACGGTGGGGGCGCCATCTTCTATTCCGTGGTGGCGCGCGACAGCCTGGACGCCGAGTACGCCGCGCACCGACAGCGCTTCCTGGCCGAGCAGGGGTACGGCTACATCATCCGCGACGCGGACGACCTCCTGGGGCCGGCGATTTAGCCTGCGGCGCAGGCAAGTTCAGCGCGACAGGATGGTCGCCGACGCGGTACCGGGCGCGCCGTACACCTGGGCCAGCCCGACGCGCGGGTTGCCGGGCACCTGACGCTCCCCCGCCTCGCCGCGCAACTGCCGCACCAATTCGTGCATCTGCCGCAGCCCCGACGCACCGATCGGCTCGCCGTTGGCGATCAGCCCGCCGTCGGTGTTGACCGGCATCGAGCCGTGGATCTCGGTGGCGCCGTCGGCCAGCAGCTTCTCCTGCTCGCCGTCCGCGCACAGACCGGTCTCGGCCATGTGGATCACCTCGGCGCCGGCGTCGGTGTCCTGCAGCTGCGCGACGTCGACGTCCTCCGGGCCGATGCCCGCCGCCTCGTAGGCGGCCTTGGCGGCATACACCGTCGGCGACGCGTCCTCGTCCAGCGGCGCCGACGTCGCGTGCACCTCGTAGGCACCGAAGCGCCGGGTCCGGATCTCGCAGGCGCGCACGTAGACCGGCTTGTCGGTGAACTTCTCGGCCAGATCCGCGCGACACATGATGACCGCGGCGGCCCCCTCGTCGGGCGCGCAGAACATGTACTGCGTCAACGGGTAGTTCAGCGCGGGCGAGTTGAGGATGTCCTCGACGGAGATCTCCTTGCGCCGGAAGGCATTCGGGTTCAGCGCACCATTGCGGAAGTTCTTGTTGGCCACCCGCGCCAGCGTCTCCTGCGAGATGTTGTGGTCGTGGATGTACTTGTTGGCCTTCATGCCGAAGAACTTGGTGGTGACGAACTGGCCGTTGTTGGCATACCACTGGGGCAGCGCCAGCTTGGCGGGGTCGTCGGTGAAGGCACCGCGCGGGTGCTTGTCGAGCCCGATCGCGATGCCGATGTCGTACTTGCCCAGCCGGATGGTGTCGGCGGTCTGCTGGATGGCGCTGGCCGACGTGGCGCAGGCGTTGAACACGTTGGTGAAGGTGATGCCGGTCAGCCCGACCAGCCGCGTCACCGCGTCGGGGTTGGAGACCTCGTAGCTGCCCCCGAAGCCGAACTGGATATCCTTCCAGGCCACGCCGGCGTCTTTGAGCGCGAGCTGGACGGCCTCGGCGCCCATCTGCATCGCGGTCTTCTCGAACCGGCCGAACGGGTGCAGGCCTACGCCGATGATGGCGACGTCGTTGGTCATCTCAGGCTCCTGACTCAGACCGGCTGAAACGCGAACGTGATGATTTCGGCGCCCTCGTCGTCGGTCGCGAACGGCACCATGGTGAGTTCGACTTCCTGGCCGAACTGCAGCTTGGCCGGGTCGTTCTCGGTCAACCGTCCCTCGACGCGGATGACGTCACCGAGCTGGACCAGCCCCACGCCGAACGGCACGAAGTCCTTGCCGGTCGGGCCGGCATAGGGAGCGCCGGGCGGGAAGCCCTGGGTGGTCCACGCCACCAGCGTCCCGCGCCGGGGCAACAGCACGTCGGACATCTCGGCGGCGCTGCACCGCGGGCACCACTGCTGCACCGGGAAGGTGGTGGCCGCACATCTGCCGCATCGGCTGCCGATCAGCTGCGGGCTCTCATCGGGCCAGGTAGAGATCTCGGGCGCTAGTGCCTTCTGCATCGAGGGATCCTCCAGGATCGTCCACAATCCGCCAACAGAATATTGCTCACTGAACCGTATAACAGCTTTCCGAAAACTGGAAACCGCATTCTCATGCACGGGAGGAAGGCCAGGCCATCGGCCGCGGAAGGGGCGGCGATAAGTTGGGCGCATGACGGTCACGGTGATACTCGAGCTCAGATTCAAGCCCGACGAGGTCGCTGCGGGGCGCGAGCTGATGGGCCGGGCGCTGCAGGACACCCGGGCGTTCGACGGCAACGTCCGCACCGACGTCCTCGTCGATGAGGACGACGAAGCGCACTGGCTCATCTACGAGTTGTGGGAGACGGTCGAACACGACGAGGCGTACCGCGCGTTTCGCGCCGGCGAAGGCAAGCTGACACAGCTTCCTCCGCTGCTGGCCGCGCCACCGGCCAAGACCAGGTACATCACCAGCGACATCTAGCTCAGCGCGGGAATCACTTCGCGTTCGAACAGCTCGATGCCGGAGCGGTCGTAGGCGGCCTCGGGGAAGTAGCAGATCGCGTATTCGCACCCGAGGTCGCGGACCTTGGTGATCCGCTCGATGACTTGTTCGGGTGTGCCGGTTGCCCCCTCCGAACCGCCGGAAAGCATGGCATCCGCCGCCGCCTCGGGGACGTAGCGGGACATGCGGTCGCGTATCCGCTTCTTCCGGTCTTTCACGTCGGCCTCGGAGGTGCCGACGATTGCGCTGAAGTTGGCCGAGCGCACGATCGCGCCGAAGTCGGTGCCCACCTCACGACAGTGCTCGGCCAACACGTCCGATTTGTGTTTGAAGGCCTCGAGCTCCGGCGTGAAGTTGGTGTAGTGCGCGTACCGCGCGGCGATGCGCAATGTCACCCTCTCGCCACCGCCGGCGATCCATAGCGGAATCCCGTTGTTCTGCAACGGTTTCGGTTCAACGATTGCGCCGTCGACCTGATAATGCTTGCCGTCCAAGCTGACCTTGCCGTCGCACCATGCATCGCGCATGATCTGCACGCCTTCGTCCAACCGGCCCAATCGCACACCCGCCGAAGGGAATCCGTAACCGTAAGCGCGCCATTCGTGTTCGTACCAGCCGCCGCCGATGCCCATCTGGATGCGGCCACCGGAGATGATGTCGGCCGTCGCGGCCACCTTGGCGAGGTAGACGGGGTTGCGGTAGCTCATCGCCGTGCACATCTGGCCGAGTTTGATCCGCGACGTGGTGGCCGCGTAGGCCGCCATCAGCGACCACGCTTCATGCGTGGCCTCGCCTGTCGGCATGGGCACGGTGTGGAAGTGGTCGTAGACCCACAGCGAGTCCCACGCACCGTTGTCGGCGTAGCTGGCCAGATCGCGCATCACCGCCCAGTGCTTTTCGGGTTCGATGTCGACCAGATCCATCCGCCAGCCCTGCGGGATGAAGAGTCCAAAGCGCATAACTAGGGACTGTAGCCCTGGGTTAGCCACCCAGCGCGTCGAGTGCGGCCGCCACCGACTTCTCCCGCAGCTCCGCGTGGGGCGCATCGGGAAACTGCACGCAGCAGTCCTGCAAACCGCCGAACGCGACCACCGCCCGCGTGGACTGCGCGAGCGTCGGCTTCTTGCCGAATACCAGCCTGGCGAGCCGCTCCCGCCACGCCAGCACGGTGTCGATGAGGTCGAGATCGATGAGCGTGGACAGCTCGGTCAACAGCAGCACCAGATCGCGCCGGTGTCGGTAGTGGAAATCGAAATAGCCCTCCAGCAGCTCACGCACATCGTTGCGGCGGCGGGCCTCGTGGTCGGCGACGAACCGTTCGCCCTCGTCGATCAGGGGCACCAGGATGCTGCGCACCAGGTCTTCGCGCGACGGAAAGTGGTAGTAAAGCGCGGGTTTGGTGATGCCCAGCTCATTTGCGATGTCCTGCAGGCTGGTGCGCTGCACGCCCCGCTGCAAGAACAGCTCGCGGGCGACCTCCTGGATACGTTCACGGGTGTCCGACCGGGGCCTGCTCACCTCCCGAGTTTATCTGACTTACCGATAGGTAAGTGGGATGTTATGCTTACCGAACGTTAAGTAAGTGTGGGAGGTGATCATGCGGATACTCATCTCTGGATCCAGCATCGCCGGCCCGGTCCTGGCGTACTGGCTGACCCGGTACGGCTTCGACGTCACCGTCGTGGAGCGCGCGCCGACGCTGCGCAAAACCGGCGGCCACGCCGTCGACTTGTTCCGTCCCGCAATGGAGATCTCGGCGAAGATGGGCGTCCTCCCCCGCATCGAGGCACTGGCTACCGGGACGGACCGGCTGACGATGTACCGGGAAGGCCGGCCCAAGGCCGTCCGGATCGACCTCGCCAAGATCTACGCCGCCACCTCCGATTCGCACGTGGAGATCATGCGCGACGATCTGAGCGAGATCTACTACGACGCCGGCCGTGACGACGTCGAGTACCTGTTCGGCGACTCGATCACCGCGATCGAGCACGACGGCACCGTGACATTCGAACACGCCGCGGCACGCACCTTCGACGTCATCGTGGGCGCCGACGGGCTGCACTCCCATGTCCGGCGCCTGACCTTCGGCGAGGAGGCCGAGCTGACGCGCTTCCTCGGCGGGTACCTGTCGGTGGTGTCGGCCCCCAAGGCGCTGGTCGAGGCCGGCGAGATGGTCGCTCACGTCGGTGCCGGCCGCTTGGCCGGGATCTACACGGCGGATCACCTGGACGACGCCCGCGCGGTGTTCATGTTCCGCAGCAAAACGGAGTTGGACTACGACCATCACGATGCGTTGCGGCAGAAGGAATTACTGCACCAGGCGTTCACCGGGCTGCACGAACAGGTGGACGGCTGGCTGGGCGAGCTGGAGCGCACGCCCACCTTCTACTTCGACTCGATCACCCAACTGCGCACCGATCGGTGGTCGCGCCGCCGGGTCACGCTGGTCGGCGACGCCGGATACTGCCCGGGTCCCGCGGTGGGCGGCAGCACCAGCCTCGCCGTGCTCGGCGCCTACGTGCTGGCCGGCGAACTCGCCGAGGCCGACGGCGACCACCTGCGCGCCTTCGCCGCCTACGAGTTGCGGATGCACGAACCGGTGCACCGCAGCCGGAATTTCGCCCGCGGCGCCGCCAAGGCTATCATCCCCGGTTCACGAATTGGCTTGTGGGCGTTGACCCGTGGCGCCCAGCTGATCTCGGCGATGCCGGGGTCGCTGTCCCGGTCGGTGGCCAAGCTCAACACCAAGGGCATCCGGATGCACGATTCGATGCCGGTTCCCGAATACACCGGAAGCGACGTCTGACAGCATGTCCTGTAGGGCCGCGGCAGCCGCGCGCCACGAAGGGAAGGCCTCGCATGGAACTGACCGGTGTTGGAATCTGGAGTAGTCAACTGCGCTACGGCGACCCGGCCGAATCCGCCGAGGCCGCAGCCGAACTCGACGAACTGGGCTTCCCGGCCCTGTGGATACCCGACGTCGGCGGCCCGGTGTTCGACGCGGTGGGCCATCTGCTCGGCGCGACCAGGCGGACCGTGATCGCCACGGGCATCCTGAACCTGTGGATGCATTCGCCCGCCGAGGTCGCAGAATCCTATGCGACGCTGACCGCCGAGCACGGCGACCGCTTCCTGCTCGGAATCGGCGTCAGCCACGCGCCGCTGATCGACGCGGGCCAACCCGGGCGATACCGCAAACCGCTGGCGGCGACGGCGGCTTTCCTGGACGGGTTGGATGTGGCGCCGCGGCCGGTACCCACCGAGCGCCGAGTGTTGGCCGCGCTCGGCCCCAAGATGCTGACGCTGTCGGCGACCCGCGCCGGCGGCGCCCACCCGTATCTCGTCACCCCCGAGCACACCGCTTCCGCCCGTTCGACTTTGGGTCGCGGCCCGTTGCTGCTTCCCGAACAGACGGTGATCCTGACCGACAGCGCCGACGAGGCGCGGCAGATCGGAACCGATTGGCTGCGCGCGTATTTGGCGCTGCCCAACTACGCCAACAACCTGCTGCGCAGCGGTTTCTCCCAGGACGACCTGTCGCAGGTCAGCGATCGGCTGTTCAACGCGATCATCGCGTGGGGTGATGAGGAGTCCGTCATGCGCCGCGTCGCCGAACATCGGTCCGCGGGTGCCGACCACGTCTGCGTCCAGGTGCTGCGGGCCGATCCCCGGGCCTTCCCACGGGAGGAATGGCGCCGCATCGCCGCGGCCTCCAGGTGATCGGCCTAGGGTGAGATATGGCTTCCAAACAAACGCTGTTTCGGATCTTTTACCGCATCGGGTTCACCCCATGGGATGGTCACCCGCTCGCGCAGAGCGTGCGGGATCTGGTCGAGGGAACGCCCGATGCCGCGGCGCTGCCCGCCGGGCCGGCCCTGGAAGTCGGCTGCGGCACGGGTGACTGCTCCATCTACCTGGCCCAGCACGGCTGGGACGTCACCGCGGTCGACTTCGTGGCCAAGCCCCTCGAGCGGGCGCGCGCCAAGGCACGTGCGGCCGGCGCCACGGTCGAGTTCGTCCAGGCCGACGTCACCCAGCTGAGCCGGACCGGGATCGGCGCGAACTTCGAGCTGATCGTCGACAACGGGTGCCTGCACAACATGAGCGACGCGGATCGCGACGCCTACGTCCGGGAGATCACCGCCGTCGCGGCACCCGACGCGCGGCTGCTGATCGTCGCGTTCGTTCCGGGCGGTCGGGTCGGGGTGCGCGGTGTCGACCGCGCCGAGATGGAACGGCGATTCACCCAGAGCTGGACGCTGTTGTCGGCCGGGGCCGAACGCGAGCTGGACCGCGCCGAGAAGACCCCGGCCTGGTACTACCTGTTCCAGCGGAACCCTTGAGCGCCCGCGGCTTTCGGTATAGATGGACACACTGTCGACGGCGCGCGGACTGTTAGGCAAACCGTGCCGCGCGTTTGGCCAGGAATGCGTCGATGCCCTCACGGCCATCGGCGCCGGCCGCGCAGGACGCGATAAGCCTGCCCTCGATCTCCATCTGCTCTTCGAGGCCGTTACCGAACGTGGTCAACAGCAGCTTCTTTACGGCTGACCCGGATTCCCTTGCCCCAGCGGACATCTCGGTAGCCAGCGCATCTGTGCGAGCGACGAGGTCGACGTCCGGGACAACCTCGGTGATCAGACCCCAATCCAAGGCCTCACGAGCCGACAGCCGTCGGTTGGTCAACATCAGCTCCTGAGTGCGGCGGACTCCGATCAGCCGGGGCAGAAAGTACGACGAGCTACCGTCGGGGCTCAGCCCTGCCCTGGTGTAGGCCATGGTGAACGACGCAGATTCGGCAGCGATTACCAGATCGCCCGTCATCGCGAGGCTGAATCCGGCGCCTGCGGCCACCCCGTTGACGGCGGTTATGAGGACCGCATCCATGCGCGCGAAGGTGGAGATCGCACGGTGCAGATCGTCGGCGATCCCCTTGACGTAGGGGCCGGGGCCAAGCGGCGACGACGCCATCGCCTTGAGATCCCCACCGGCGCAGAAGAACCGGCCGGTGGCGGTCAACAGCACTACCTTGGTGGCGGTCGCATCACATCGTCGGGCTACGTCAGCCAATTCGCGGGTCATGGCATCGTTCATGCCGTTGGCGTCGGCCGGACGGTTCAAAACGATGCGCGCAATCGAACCAGCTTGGTCGAAGTCTAACGTCGCATATTCGGTCATGCCGGTCACACTATCCGGCCGATAGGCGGGACCCGACGCGCTATGGCACGTCGACCACCGCGATGAACGCGGATCGCGCGGCCCTGGTCTAGGGGCTCAGCGTTGGTGCCGCGCGCCCGTTAGGCGTCCCAACACGCGAAAGCCCCCGAAACCTCGTTGTTTCGGGGGCTTTCGCGTGTTGTAATGCTTAGCTCAGCGACGCCGGCGGCAGGAAGCGGTCGCCGTACTTGGCCGCCAGTTCCTTGGCCCGGGCCACGAAGGCTTCCTTGCCGATGCCGTGCTTACCCTCGTAACCGACGATGAACTGGGCGCTGCCACCGGTGTACGGCGGGAAGCCGATGCCCATGATCGAGCCGATGTTGGCGTCGGCGGTCGACGTCAGCACGCCCTCGTCGAGGCACTTCTGGGTCTCCAGCGCCTCGGCGAACAGCATCCGATCGATCATGTCCTGCAACGGAATCTCCGCGCTGCCGGACTTGAACGTCTCGCGCAGGCCCGGCCACAGCCGGGTCCGCTTGCCGTCGACGTACTCGTAGAAGCCGGCGCCCTTCAAGCGGCTGGGCCGGCCGAGCTCGATCATTTTCTCGACGACGGCCTCGGCCGGGTGCGGCTCGTAGGTGCCGCCCGCGTCCTCGACGCCCTTGCGGGTGGCCGTCGCGATCTTGTGCATCAGCTCCAGGTTGAGCTCGTCGGACAGCTGCAGCGGCGGGGCCGGGTAGCCGGCCTGCGAGCCGGCGTGCTCGACGCTGGCCGGCTCCACGCCCTCGCCCAGCATCGCCAGCGCCTCGTTGACGAACGTGCCGATGACCCGGCTGGTGAAGAATCCGCGGCTGTCGTTGACCACGATCGGGGTCTTGCCGATGGCCAGCGTGTAGTCGAACACGCGGGCCAGTGCCTCGTCAGAGGTCTTCTCGCCCTTGATGATTTCCACCAGCGGCATCTTGTCGACCGGCGAGAAGAAGTGGATCCCGATGAAGTCCTCTTGGCGCTTCACGCCTGTCGCCAGACCGGTGATCGGCAGCGTCGAGGTGTTGGACCCCAGCAGCGCGTTGGGCTCGACGATGTCCTCGATCTCCTGGAAGACCTTGTGCTTGAGCTCCTGGTTCTCGAACACGGCCTCGATCACGAAGTCGACGCCCTTGAGGTCGGCCGGGTCGGCGGCCGGGGTGATGCGGTCGAGCAGCGCCTTGCTCTTCTCCTCGGTGGTCTTGCCACGCTGAAGCGCTTTGGCCTCAAGTTTTTCCGAGTAGCCCTTGCCTTTCTGGGCGGCCTCGAGGCTGACGTCCTTGAGCACCACCTCGTAGCCGGCCTTGGCCGAGACGTAGGCGATACCGGCGCCCATCATGCCCGCGCCCAGCACACCGATCTTCTTGATCTCCTGCTTAGCGATGCCCTCCGGACGTGACCCGCCGCCGTTGATGTGCTGCAGGTCGAAGAAGAACGCCTGGATCATGTTCTTGGCGACCTGGCCGGTGACCAGCTGGGTGAAGTAGCGGCTCTCGATGCGGCTGGCCGTGTCGAAGTCGACCTGCGCGCCCTCGACGGCGGCGTCCAGGATGGCCCGCGGCGCCGGCATCGGCGCGCCCTTGAGCTGCTTCTTGAGCAGCGCCGGGAACGACGGCAGGATGGCGGCCAGCGCGGGGCTGGACGGGGTGCCGCCGGGCATCTTGTAACCCTTTTTGTCCCAGGGCTGTTCGTGCGAGTCGGGGTTGGCCTTGATCCACGCCTTGGCGGCGGGCACCAGTTCCTCGACCGAGCCGACGAGCTCGTCGACCAGGCCGATCTCCTTGGCCTTGTCCGGTTTGAAGCGGGTGCCCTGCGACAGGATGTTCATGAACGCGTTCTGGATGCCGAACATCCGCACGGTGCGGGTCACGCCGCCGCCGCCGGGCAGCAGGCCCAGCGTCACCTCGGGCAGGCCGACGACCAGACCCTTGACGTCCGCGGCGATGCGGTGATGACACGCGAGCGCGATCTCCAGGCCACCGCCAAGTGCGGCGCCGTTGATGGCCGCGACGACCGGCTTGCCCAGGGTCTCCAGCGCGCGCAGGTCACGCTTGACCGACTCGACGGTGTCGAACGCCTCACCGGCGTTTTCCGGGCCGAGGTTGATCATGCCCTTCAGGTCACCGCCGGCGAAGAAGGTCTTCTTCGCGCTGGTGATGACCACGCCGGTGATCGAATCCTTCTCGGCGGCAAGGCGTTCCACAGCGTTGTGCATCGACTCGCTGTAGTGCTCGTTCATCACGTTGGCCGACCCGGTGGGGTCGTCCAGGGTCAGCGTGACGATGCCGTCGGCGTCCTTATCCCACTGAATGGTGTTCTCTGCCATGGTCTTAAACCCTCTCGATGATGGTGGCGACACCCATGCCGCCGCCGATGCACAGCGTGATCAGGGCGCGACGCGCGTTGCGGCGCTCGAGCTCGTCGACCATGGTGCCGGTGATCATGGCGCCGGTGGCGCCCAGCGGGTGGCCCATCGCGATGGCGCCACCGTTGACGTTGAGCTTCTCGTCCGGGATGTTGAGGTCCTTCTGGAACTTCAGCACCACCGACGCGAACGCCTCGTTGAGCTCGAACAGATCGATGTCGTCGATCGTCATGCCCGCGCGGTCGAGCACCTTGCGGGTGGCCGGGGTCGGGCCGGTGAGCATGATGACCGGGTCGGAGCCGCTGGTGGCGGTGGCGACGATGCGCGCCCGCGGGGTCAGCCCCTGCGACTTGCCCGCGGCCTCCGAGCCGACCAGCACCAGCGCGGCGCCGTCGACGATGCCGGAGCTGTTGCCGCCGGTGTGGACGTGGTTGATCTTCTCGATCGAGTGGTACTTGGTCAGCGCCACGTCGTCGAAGCCGCCCATCTCGCCGATGCCGTCGAACGCGGTCTTCAGCTTGCCCAGGCCCTCCAGCGTGGTGTCGGGCCGCATGTGCTCGTCGTGGTCGAGGATGACCAGGCCGTTCTGGTCGCGCACCGGCACGACGGACTTGGCGAAGTAGCCGCCCGACCATGCCGCGGCCGCCTTTTCCTGCGAGCGCAGCGCGTAACGGTCGACGTCCTCGCGGGAGAATCCCTCGATGGTGGCGATCAGGTCGGCGCCGATGCCCTGGGGGACGAAGCCGATCCGGTAGTTGGTCTCGGGGTCGGTCGCCCAGGCGCCGCCGTCGGAGCCCATCGGGACGCGGCTCATCGACTCGACACCGCCGGCCAGCACCAGGTCGTCCCAGCCGGAGCGCACCTTCTGCGCCGCGGTGTTGACGGCCTCCAGGCCGGAGGCGCAGAACCGGTTGAGCTGCACGCCGCCGGTGGTCTCGGGCAGGCCGGCGGCCAGCACCGCGGTGCGGGCGATGTCGCCGCCCTGGTCACCGACCGGGGACACGACGCCCAGGATCATGTCGCTGATCAGGTTCTCGTCCAGGTCGGGGAAACGCCGGCGGAGCTCGTCAACCAGGCCCACGACCAGGTTGAGCGGCTTCACCTCGTTCAGCGAACCGTTGCGCTGCTTGCCCCGCGGGGTGCGGATGGCCTCATAGATAAAAGCTTCTTCGGACATACGACTTCCTGTTCTCCGAATTGGGTTCGAATCCGTCTTCACGACTAGGTTCCGCGCCAGCCTAACAGGGGCCCCGGCCAACCTGTTGGTTGGCCAAGACCGCGCAGCTCAGGGGCTCGACCGTGACTGCATCGTCACGCTCGACGCCGAGCGTGACGATGCAGTCACTCTCAGGCCCCCGGAAGTTAAGCTCGACCTCCATGACGGTGTCGCGACTGCGCCCCTATGCGACGACGGTGTTCGCCGAGATGTCGGCGCTGGCCGCGCGGATCGGAGCGGTGAACCTTGGCCAGGGGTTCCCCGACGAGGACGGGCCCCCGGCCATGCTGAAGGCCGCCCAGGAGGCCATCGCCGACGGCGTCAACCAATACCCACCGGGCATCGGCATCGCGCCGCTGCGCCACGCCATCGCCGCCCAGCGGCAGCGCCGCTACGGCATCGAATACGACCCCGACACCGAGGTGCTGGTGACGGTCGGGGCGACCGAGGCGATCGCGTCGGCGGTGCTCGGGTTGGTCGAACCCGGCTCCGAGGTGCTGCTCATCGAGCCGTTCTACGACTCCTACTCGCCGGTGGTGGCGATGGCCTCCGCCCAGCGGGTGGCCGTGCCGCTGGTCCCCCATGGCCGCGGCTTCGCCCTGGACGCCGACGCCCTGCGCCGGGCGGTGACGCCACGGACCCGCGCGCTGATCGTCAACTCCCCGCACAACCCGACCGGCACGGTGCTGAGCGCCGAGGAGCTCGCGGCCATCGCCGAGGTCGCGATCGCGGCCGACCTGTTGGTGATCACCGATGAGGTCTACGAGCATCTGGTGTTCGACGGGCGACGACATGTGCCGCTGGCCGGCTTCGACGGCATGGCCGAGCGGACGATCACCATCTCCAGCGCGGCCAAGATGTTCAACTGCACCGGCTGGAAGATCGGATGGGCTTGCGGCCCAGCACAACTCATCGCCGGGATACGCGCGGCCAAGCAGTATCTGAGCTACGTCGGCGGTGCGCCGTTCCAGCCGGCGGTGGCCCTGGCGCTGGAGACCGAGGACGCGTGGGTGGCCGGCCTGCGCGCCACTTTGCAGGCCAGACGTGACCGGCTGGCCGCCGGGCTGATCGACGTCGGGTTCGAGGTGCACGACAGCGCCGGCACGTACTTCCTGTGCGCCGATCCGCGACCGCTGGGCTACGACGACAGCAGTGCGTTCTGCGCGACGCTACCGGAAAAGGTTGGGGTGGCCGCGATCCCGATGTCGGCCTTCTGCGACCCGGCCACCACGAACGGCCCGGCCGACGTGTGGAATCACTTGGTGCGCTTCACCTTCTGCAAGCGCGACGACACCCTCGACGAGGCGATCAAGCGGCTGGCCGCCCTCCGCTAGCGTTTCCTGGCCGGGCCGAAACCCTCGAGCCCCATCACCCGCTTGCGCAAGCCCTCCAGCGCGGAGTAGAGGATTTTCTTGCGGGCCCGGGCAACCCAGAACTCCGGCAGCGGCGCCCACGGTTCAACGGTGATGGTGAATCGCACCCTGGTCCTTTCGTCACCCAGCCGGCTCAAGTTGTACTCCCCGTGCTGACCGTGTTGTTGGGCGGTCCGATGGGCATCCCACACCATCCAGTCCGGCCCCCAGTTGTACTCAAGCAGTTCCGTGTCATGGATGCCGGTCACCGAGATCGTGACCTTCACATGGTGCGGCAGACCATCGGGATGCTTGTCGACGACCTCGACCCGCTTGTGCACCGACGACCACGACGGCACCGCGTCCATGTCGGCGAGCGCCTCCATGATCAGATCCGGAGGCGCGTCAATAACGATTTCCGACGATGCTTGTATGGCCACCGCTTACCAGTAAACAACAGCACCGCCGCTGACGACGGCCAAACCGCAGACGCCGACTATTCGGGCTCAGCCGAACTGTCGCCGCGGTTTACCAGGTCGCACAATCCCTTTACCGCCGCGTCGAGGACGCTTTCGCTTGCGCGACGCACGATGAACGCGGGCATGGGCCGGCCGGGTTCGACGGTGATGTCGAAACGCACTCGGGTCTGGTCGATCCCTTCGGGTTTGAGCGTGTACTCGACGTGTTGCCCATGCTGCTGGGAGGTTCCCTTGGCGTCGTAGACAACCCAATCGGGGCCCCAGTGGTATTCCAGGACCTCCTTGTCGACCAGCCCGAGAACCTTGATGGTGGTTTTGACATGGTGCGGCCGGCCGTCGGGATACCGGTCGATCACCTCGATGTGTTTGTGCAGCGGCGACCACGACGAGAGGACGCCGACATCTGTCAGCGCTTCCATGACCACTTCTGGCGGCGCGTTGACGACAAATTCCCGTGATGCTTTTACGGCCACTGAGCATCAACTTAGCAACGCCGGCCCGGATGCGGACCGGTTCGCCGTAAACAGTTTGCTACCAGTTGATTTCGCTGAGCGGTGTGGTCGCCGCCGGGGACGGTCCGACCGGTCCGGCCGGGGTCCGGGAAAACCGCGGGGCGGGCGCGGCCTGGTCGGCGCCGTGGGCGGTGATGACCGTCGACCGCGCCCGCAGGTGCTCATCGGCGGCGGCCTCGCTCCATGTCAGCACCGGGGTGACACAGGCGTCGGTGCCCGCGAAGGTCTTTGCCCATTCGTCGCGAGTGCGGCCGGCGAATCGTTGGGTGAAGACCTCGCGCATCCGCGGGTAGGCGGCTCTGTCGTGTTGGGCGGGCACCTCGCCGGGCGTCAGGCCAAGTCCGGTGAGCAACGCTGCGAAGAATTGTGGCTCGATGGCGCCGACGGCGACGTATCGTCCGTCGGCGGTCTCGTAGCAGCCGTAGAACGGGGCGCCGCCGTCGAGCAGAAACGACTCGCGTCGGTCCCGCAGTGCGCCAGTGGACTTCATCGTCCACATCATCTGGGCCAGCAGGCTGACCCCGTCGACCATCGCCGCGTCGATCACCTGCCCCGCGCCCGAGCGTTCCCGCTCGTACAGGGCGACCGCGATGCCGATCACCACCAGCATCGACCCGCCGCCGAAGTCGGCGACCAGGTTCAGCGGCGGCATCGGTGGCCGGTCGGCGTAACCCAGCGCCGACAGCGCACCGGTCTGCGACAGGTAGTTGATGTCGTGACCGGCGGTCGGCGCCAGCGGCCCGTCCTGTCCCCAGCCCGTCATCCGCGCATAGATCAGCCGCGGGTTGACCGCCGCGCAGTCGTTCGGCCCGATGCCGAGGCGCTCGCAGGTGCCGGCCCGGAAGCAGTCCAGCAGCACGTCGGCCTTGCCGGCCAGCTCCAGCAGCATCCGCGGCTGCGCCTTGACGTCGAGGTCGACGATGCGCTTGCCGCGGTGCAGCAGATCGCGGTCCTCGGCCGGCATCCCCAAACCGCCCGCTGGACGCCGCACCCGCACCACGTCGGCACCCAGATCGGCGAGCAGCATTCCCGCGTGCGGCCCCGGTCCGATGCCCCCGAGTTCGATGACGCGCACCCCCGCCAGCGGCCCGCCGCCCACGGCGGCTACTTGCCCTTCTTGACCTGGAGCACCCGCTCGCGCAGCGCCTTGGTCGCCGAATCGATCGTTCCCTTCACGGCGCGCTTGAGCACGAAGCCGGGCAGCGGCACGTTCGGGTCGGCGAGCAGCTCGAACTTGACCAAGGTCCCGTCGCCCCGCGGCACCAGGGTGTATTTCCCGTCCTGCGCCTTCTGCTGCGAGGAACTGACCAACTTCCAGCTGACCACGTTGTCGCCCCACGTGTAAGCGACCACCTGTTCGTCGGTGATCCCGGCGACCTTGACCTTCATCTTCACCTGGCGGGGGCGCCCGTCGTCGCCGGTGTCGAGGATCTCCGCGCTCTGATGCGGCTCGGACCATTCGGGCATCGCTTCGAAGTCGGCGATGACGTCCAGAATCTCCTCCGGACTGGCGTCGATGACGATCTCCCGGGATTCTTTGAGTGCCATGGCCCGCACGATACTGGCAGGGCGTCTCACCCGGAACGGATTGGACCGAGCGTACCGTCGTGCCTGTGACTGATGCCGCGACCGATCCCGCATACACCGTCGGTGACTACCTGTTGGACCGCCTCGCCGAACTCGGCGTCTCGGAGATCTTCGGCGTTCCCGGCGATTACAACCTGGAATTCCTCGACCACATCATCGCCCACCCCAGCATCCGCTGGGTCGGCAACGCCAATGAGCTGAACGCCGGCTACGCCGCCGACGGGTATGGGAGGCTGCGCGGAATGTCGGCATTGGTAACGACTTTCGGCGTCGGCGAGCTCTCCGCGGCCAACGCGGTCGCGGGCAGCTACGCCGAGCAGGTGCCAGTGGTGCACATCGTCGGCGGTCCGTCCAAAGACGCCCAGGGCACCCGCCGGGCGTTGCACCATTCGCTCGGCGACGGCGACTTCGAGCACTTCTTCCGGGTCAGCCGCGAAATCACCTGCGCCCAAGCCAATCTCATGCCCGCGACGGCCCGCCGGGAGATCGACCGGGTGCTGTCCGAGGTGCGCGAGCAGAAGCGCCCCGGCTACATCCTGCTGTCCACCGATGTGGCCCGCTTCCCCACCGAGCCGCCCGAGGCGCCGCTGCCCCGCTACACCGGTGGCACCAGTGCCCGCGCCCTGGCGATGTTCGTCGAGGCCGCGACCGAACTCATCGGCGACCACCGGATCACCGTGCTCGCCGACCTGCTGGTGCACCGCCTGCAGGCAATCAAAGAACTCGAGGCGCTGCTGGCCGCCGACGTGGTGCCGCACGCCACGTTGATGTGGGGAAAGAGTCTGCTCGACGAGAGCTCACCCAACTTCCTGGGCATCTACGCCGGGTCCGCCAGCGCGCCGGCGGTGCGCGCCGCGATCGAAGAGGCACCCGTGTTAATCACCGCCGGAGTCGTGTTCACCGACATGGTCAGCGGCTTCTTCAGCCAGCGCATCGACCCGGCCCGCACCATCGACGTCGGCCAGTATCAGAGCAGCGTGGCCGGAGAAGTCTTCGCGCCGTTGGAGATGGGCGCCGCACTCGAGGCGCTGGCCACCATCCTGGTCCGGCGCGGGATCTCGTCGCCGCCGGTGGTGTCGCCGCCGGCCGACCCGCTGCCGCCGCCCCCGCCGCGCGACCAACCGCTCACCCAGAAGTTGTTGTGGGACCGCCTGTGCGTGGCCCTCACACCAGGCAACGTGGTGCTCGCGGACCAGGGCACTTCCTTCTACGGCATGGCCGACCATCGGCTGCCGCACGGCGTGACCTTCATCGGTCAACCACTATGGGGCTCAATCGGTTACACATTGCCCGCCGCGCTCGGCGCGGCGGTGGCGCATCCGGACCGCAGAACAGTGTTGATCATCGGGGACGGCGCCGCGCAGCTGACCGTCCAAGAGCTGGGCGCGTTCTCACGCGAGGGGCTCTCCCCCGTCATCGTGGTGGTGAACAACGACGGCTACACCATTGAACGGGCGATCCACGGCGAAACCGCTCCGTACAACGACATCGTCAATTGGAAGTGGACGGACGTGCCCCGCGCGCTGGGCGTCACCGATCACCTGGCGTTCCGGGTCCAGACGTACGGCGAGCTCGACGACGCCCTGACCGCCGCCGCGGCGAACCAGGACCGCATGGTGTTCGTCGAGGTGGTGTTGCCGCGGCTCGAAATCCCCAACCTGCTGGTCGAACTCGTCCAGCCGACGTCACCGGACGGCAGTCCGCGACGATGACGCACTAGCTGTAACTCTTTGACAGGTTGTGAACGGCGTGGTGAGCGGAAGTAGGTGAGGACCTCCGGTATCGGTGTGGTT
>NZ_BAAGDE010000076.1:0-24709 GCF_054660795.1 Mycobacterium sp. MUNTM1 | reverse complement strand
CCACCGGGACGAGCGCCGGAGCCGGGATGAACGGCATGACCGGGATGGCGTGCATTCCGGCCAGGCCCGTCAGGGCCGCCAAGCCCCCCACCAAGGTGGGGACGACCAACGGGACCACAGCGACGGTGAGCAGCGGCGCAATGAGCGGGATCAGGACCACCAGCTGCTCGAGCAACGTCTTGATCAGCGCAATGGTGTCGGTGATGATCGTGCCGACCACTTCGATGGTGGTGAACAACAGGGTCCATGCGATCGTGGCGGGGTTGCCCGAGGCGAACGCCGCCGCAAGATCCGCCGCGACGAAGCTGAACATTTGCGCCAGATAGCCGAAGTACGACCCGAAATCCATCGGGTAGCCAAGGGCGAACGCGATATTGAACGGGTTCAGGAAGCTCAGCGGGTTGCCGAGTGAAGGCAGCCAAGGGTCGAAACCGGAAAACAGGGACTGGAAGAACGGGTTGTTCATCAGCTGGTCGATCAACGGCTGGATGTAGCGGTTATAGAAGTCGACAAACCCGGTCTGCTGCAACCAGTCCAGCCACTGGTTCTGCGTGTCCGGGGGATACGACGACTGTTCCGTGGTGGCCGCCAGCGCGGTAGCCTGCTTGACTCGCGGCACCGGTTCGGCGTGCGGCGCGGCGGCCACCGCGGCCGTCGCCACGCCCTGGTAGGTGCTCATCACGGTGGCGGCCTGGATCCACATCCGCGCGTAGTCTGCTTCGTTCACCGCGATCGGAATGGTGTTGATGCCAAAGAAATTCGTCGCCGTCAAAACCGCGTGGGTGGCGTGGTTGCCGGCCAGCTCGGACAGCGTCGGCATGGCTGCCAGCGCCGCGGTGTAGGCCGCGGCGGCGATGTCCTGTTGGGCGGCCATGGCCGCGCTGTCGGCGCCGGCCTGCACCAGCCACGCCAGATAGGGCGCGTGCGCGGCGGCGTAGGCCACGGCCGTCGGACCTTCCCAGCTGCCGGCTTGCACGCCGCCCAACAGCGCAACCAGCTCGTCGGCGGACTCGGCGTATGCCACGCTCAGTGAGGTCCAGGCCGCCGCCGCGGCCAGTAGCGGGCCGGGCCCCGGCCCGCTGCTCAGCAGCGCCGAATGCACCTCCGGAGGGGAGGCCATCCAGATCGGCGCGGTCATCGACCGCACCAATCGCCGAAACCTCTTGCCGGGGCTGTGAAGCCGATCGACGGGGCCGGCTCGGCCGCGGGGGCAACAGAGGAACGGGCGCGGCGGCGAGGCATCGAATTGGTGGCAGCATCAACGGCCACCCATGCCGGAACAGACATGGACGTTGGCAGCTCTCTCGGGGTGCTCCGCCCCGGGTCGCAGGACGCAATGACGCGAGTGTCCTGGCTCTCGGATCGCTGCTCGCCTCGCCTTCCGACTTCTCAGCCGTGGCCGTTGAGGGTCGCTCCCCGATGACAGTGGCGGGACCGCGCCGGATTCACACCGGCTTCCTACATCGTCATCACCTTACGGGTGGCATTGTTGCATCCGCTTCGTCCAAAAGCCAGCAAATCGTCCGACAGTTCCGGCGATGACCGACTCATCGACTTTCCAGCACCCGCAACCCGAGCGAAAACAGCAGCCGCACCTCGGGATCGGCCAGTGATGCCGATAACAGCTTCTCGATACGCCGAACCCGGTAGCGAACCGTATTCGGATGCACGCGCAACGCTTGCGCGGCCGCCGCGATGTCGCCGAAGGCATCCAGATAGGCCCGCAGCGTCTCCGCGAGCACCGGCTCGTCGTCGCGCAGCACCACGATCCGCGGATCGATCAATCGCTCGTCGCTGCCGACCAGGGTCACGATCTCGTCGAGCAGGACGGTGGTACGCGCTTCGGCCAGCGACGTCACCTGGCCGAACGAAATCGGGTGCCGCTCAGCGCTGTCCAGCACTCGGTCCACCTCTATGCGTGCCGCGGCAATCCCGGCCAGGCCGGCGATCGGTGCGGCGACGGCCGCCCGTAGCTGCACCCCGAGTTCGGCGCGCATGGCGCCGATGGTGCCGCGCACCCACGAGGTGACCGAGCGGTTGCGCGTCTGGGGGAGCAGCACATAGGTGCGGGTGCCGTTCGAGGCGACCTGCGCGTCGGAACGAAAAGCGCTGGCGCTCAGCGCGATAACGTCGGCGAGACGGCCGTGACCGGCTGCGTCGGCCGCCGCGTCCCAACCGATCAGCGCCGCGTCGCCGTCGGCAACCAGGCCGAGTTCACCGGCAACCGCGGCAATGTCGACGTGCGCAAGGGCCTCGGCATCGGCGAGGCCGAGAAGCTGCTGCACTCGCCGGGCATGCGTCGACGGCCGGGCCGCCAGCCGCGACATGATGCGAGCGGCCAGCACGGCGGCGCCCCGCAACATCTCCTCGGCGTCGTCGGCCAATGGTTGCGAGCCTTGCTGTACCCAGATGGTTCCGGCGAATACCGGCGGCCGCCGCGCATCCGGTGCGGGCCGGTAGATGCCGACGGCCAGGCGCGGGCGCAGGCCCAGCTCGGGCCGCTCGGCGACGCGGACGACGTCGCCGCCCGACCGCAGCGCGTCGAAGATGCCCCACTGGCCGATCCACTCGAGATGCTCGGGCGGGCCCGCCCTGCCCAGGATGGACAGGCGGCGCAGCTCGTCGGCTTCGTCGTTGGAGGCCGAATAGGCCAATACGTGCGATTGGGCGTTCTCGATGCTGACCATGCCGTGGATGCGGTCGGCGAGCGACTGCGCCAACCCGAACAGGTCGGTGCCCGAGTCGTCCGTCGCGTCCGCGCGGTCCCCGTGATGCTCCAGGACGTGGTTGACCAATTGATAGAGGCGCTCCCAGCGCGCCCGCGGGTCGGCGGCCACCACCGCCGAGCCGGCCGCAACGGCCTTGGCCACCAACGCATTCGACGGCTCCTTGACGAAGATGGCCACCGGGACGCGCTCGCGCGCCTGCTTGTCCACCCAGCGCAGCGCCTCGTCGTCGGCGACCCCCAGCAGGAAGAAGACATCGGCTGCGCCCGCCGCGGCCGCCAGCCCGAGCCGCACGTCGTCGGAGTCGATCAATGCCGCCGAGGCCACCGGCAGGTCCAGGCCGCGTGGCGCGTCGACCAGGCTTACCAGGGTCGCATCCAGCGCGAGCAGTAGCTGCCCGAGCCCCACACCGGCCATGTTGTCCGATTCTACTATGGATAGCTACCTGTATTGTCCGATCGGCTAATTCCTCGCCGGGCCGCCGCGAGGATCCTTGCTGCATGGACGCGATAACCCAGGTCCCGATGCCGGCCAACGAGCCGGTCCACGACTATGCGCCGCACTCGCCGGAACGCGCCCGGCTCCGCACCGAACTGGCCGCGCTCGCCGATGGCCCGATCGACCTGCCGCATGTCATCGGCGGCACCCACCGGATGGGCGACGGTGAGCGCATCGACGTCGTCCAGCCGCACCGGCACGCCGCGAAGCTCGGCACCCTGACCAACGCCGGGCACGCGGACGCGACGGCGGCGATCGAGGCCGCGATGGCGGCGAAACGCGCATGGGCCGCACTGCCCTTCGACGAGCGAGCGGCGGTGTTCCTGCGGGCCGCCGACCTGCTGGCCGGGCCGTGGCGGGAGAAGATCGCCGCCGCGACGATGCTCGGCCAGTCCAAGTCCGTCTATCAGGCCGAGATCGACTCGCCCTGCGAGCAGATCGACTTCTGGCGCTTCAACGTGGCGTTCGCGCGACAGATCCTGGCGCAGCAGCCGATCAGCGGGCCGGGAGAGTGGAACCGCAGCGAGTACCGCCCGCTGGACGGCTTCGTCTACGCGATCACGCCGTTCAACTTCACCTCGATCGCGGGCAACCTGCCGACGGCGCCCGCGCTGATGGGCAACACGGTGGTGTGGAAGCCGTCGATCACCCAGACGCTGTCGGCGTATCTGACCATGCAGTTGCTCGAAGCCGCGGGGCTACCGCCCGGGGTGATCAACCTGGTCACCGGCGACGGCCTCGCGGTTTCCGATGTGGCATTGGCCGATCCGCGGTTGGCGGGCATCCACTTCACCGGGTCGACCGCGACCTTCCAGCATCTGTGGCAGCAGGTGGGCGCCAATATCGGCCGCTTCCACAGCTATCCGCGGCTGGTCGGCGAGACCGGCGGCAAGGACTTCGTCGTCGCCCACGCCTCGGCACGCCCGAAGGTGTTGTGCACGGCGCTGATTCGCGGCGCGTTCGACTATCAGGGGCAGAAGTGCTCGGCGGCGTCGCGGGCCTTTGTCGCGCAATCGGTATGGCGCCGCATGGGTGACGACTTCCTGGGCAAGACCGCCGCGCTGCGCTACGGCGACGTCACCGACCTGACCAATTACGGCGGCGCGCTGATCGACCGGCGCGCCTTCATCAAAAATGTCGACGCCATCGAGCGCGCCAAGGGCGCGCCGCACGTCACCATCGCCGTCGGCGGCGAATACGACGACGGCGAAGGCTATTTCGTGCGACCCACGGTGTTGCTGTCCGATGACCCGACCGACGAGTCGTTCGCGACGGAATACTTCGGCCCGCTGCTGTCGGTGCACGTGTACCCCGACGACGACTACGAGCGAATCCTCGACGTCGTCGACACCGGGTCGCGCTACGCGCTGACCGGCGCGGTCATCGCCGACGACCGCGGCGCCGTGCTGACCGCGCAGGAGCGGTTGCGGTTCGCCGCCGGGAACTTCTACGTCAACGACAAGCCGACCGGCGCGGTCGTGGGGCGCCAGCCGTTCGGGGGATCGCGTGGCTCGGGCACCAACGACAAGGCCGGATCGATGCTGAACATGTTGCGCTGGACGTCGGCGCGCACCATCAAGGAGACCTTCATCCCGGCGACCGACCACACGTATCCGCACATGGGCGCCGACTGATGGCCGGGCTGTTCGCTACCACCCTGCGCCCGGTGATCCTTGCCGCGAGCCGCCGAGAAGGGTTGCGCCGCACCGCCGAACGCCTGTCGGTCACCCGGCGCGTGGTGCGCCGGTTCGTGCCCGGTGAGACGATCGATTCGGCACTGAACAGCGCGGCGGCGCTTTGTGATTCCGGCCGGGGCGTCAGCATCGACTATCTGGGCGAGGACGTCGCCAGCGCCGACGACGCCGACGCGGTGGTGCGGACCTACCTGAATCTGGTCGAGAACCTGGGCCGCCTCGGCGATGCCGGTGACATTCGTCCTTTGGAAGTCTCGGTCAAGCTGTCGGCGCTGGGGCAGTCGCTGGAGCGCGACGGGCACAAGATCGCGCGGGAGAACGCGTGGTCGATCTGCGACGCCGCCCAGCGTGCGGGCGTGTGGGTGACGGTGGACGCCGAGAACCACACCACCACCGATTCGGCGCTGCGCATCGTGCGCGACCTGCGAGCCGACTTCCCCTGGCTGGGCGTGGTTTTGCAGGCATATCTGCGGCGCACCCGGGATGACTGCGAGGAATTCGCCGCGTCGGGCGCCCGGGTCCGCCTGTGCAAGGGCGCCTACGACGAGCCGGCCTCGCTGGCCTACCGCGAGCCGACCGAGGTCACCGACTCCTATCTGGCTTGCCTTCGGGTGCTGATGGCCGGGTCCGGCTACCCGATGGTGGCCTCCCACGATCCGCAGATCATCGGCGCGGTGCCCGGGATGGCACGCGAATCGGGCCGTCGCGGCCGCGAATTCGAATACCAGATGCTCTACGGCATTCGCGACGACGAGCAGCGGCGTCTCGCCGCGGCCGGTAACCGGGTGCGGGTGTATGTCCCGTTCGGCACCCAGTGGTATGGCTACTTCATGCGGCGGCTGGCCGAACGCCCGGCCAACCTGGCGTTCTTCCTGCGGGCGCTGGCGCGGCCGTGACGGTCACAAGCCTGAATCGTTGCTGCCCAGTGTGAATGCTGGGCGGCGACACGCCGATAATCCCCGCCGAGGCGTCACACTCAACGCCGAGGCGTCACACTCAACGCCGCCGCGGACGGTCGCTGGCGAAGCCGCGCACCACGTGGGCCCGAACGAATTCCGCCGCCACGTCGGGGTCGTTCATGTCCAGCGTCGGGGACGGCGTGCTGAACAGCGAGAACAGGATGCGCGCGAACCATTCCCCGGCGGCCTCGATGTCGAGGTCCTTGCGCACCTCGCCCGTGAGCCGGGCGGCCGACAGGTAGGGGGCGAAGAACTCGACACATTCGCGCAGCAGCACCGCCGCGTCCTTGGTCAGCAGCAGGCTGATCGCGTCCTCGTCGAAGTACTTCTCGGAGGCAATCGCACGCCGCGCCTGCGTGACGAATACCGCTGCGGCACAGAGCTTGTCCTCCAGGGTACCGCCTCGGTCCATGGCCTTGGTCATCTCGCGATAGAACCGCTGCGATGCGTGTTCGGCGCAGGCCTCGACAATCGAGGCCTTGTCGGAAAAGTATTCGTAGATCGTGCTGCGCGACACCCCGGCGTGCTTGGCGATGTCGACGATCGTCGCCTTCTGCAATCCCTGCTTGCCGAAACACGCGAACGCCGACTCCACGATCAGCTCGCGGGTGTCGGTCGTTTGAGCCGTCTGGGTCGTCACGGGATCAGCGCCCCTCGAGGGACCAACCCGGCATCGGCCTCGGCGAACGCGGCGTTGACGTCGACTAGATGGAACGGCTTGGGCATCAGCCGTTCGAACGGAAAACTGGTGTGCTGCAGGAACGATAGGCCGGTGGCCAGGGTGACCGGGTCGTAGAGCATGACGCCGCGCACGGACTTGTTGCCGTAGACCAACGCGCTGGGGTCGAGCTCGAAGGTGCGCCCCGTCCCGACGTTGCCGACTTCCAGCAACGTGCCGCCGTTGTTCAGGAACCCGATCCCCTCCGGGATGACGCCCGGCACGCCCACGACCTCGAGAACCCAATCCGCGCCGATGCCGTCGGTGTGTTCGCGCACCCGCTCGGCGACCTCGGCGGCCGAGATCTCGCCGGCGTCGATGCATCCGGTGGCGCCGAAGTCGGCGGCGACGTCGAGCCGTGCGGCGATCTTGTCGATGACGATGACCGCGGAGGCGCCCGCCGTCCGCGCCACGGCCGCGGCGTTGATGCCCAGCCCGCCGGCGCCCTGAATGACGACGGTATCCCCGAGCCGCACCTCGCGCAGCGCGAAAAGCACCTGGGCGAGCGCGCAATTCAACGGTGCCACGGCCTCGTCGGGCAGGTCCGCGGGAACCTTGTACAAAGGCTGCCGGCGGCTGGTGTAGTAGTACTCGCCGTAGGCGGCGACGAAGTGCGGCGCCTGATCGTGCGTGCGGTATTCCCCGGCCATCAGGTTCTGGCAGGCGTAGGAGCGTCCCCGCGCGCACGCGTGACAGCTGCCGCAGAACCAAAAGTACGGCGCCACCACACGATCGCCGACCGCCAGCGGCTTGCCGGTCGCGTCGGTGGTCAGGCCCTCTCCGAGTTCGGCTATCTCGCCGACCATTTCGTGGCCCATGGCGAACGGGCACGGCAGCGGCAGTTCGCCGCGGAAGATGTGCAGGTCGGATCCGCAGATCCCGGCCATCCGCAGCCGCAGCGCCGCGGTGCCCGGCGCCGGTGTGGTCAGCGGGAATTCGGCCAGCTCGATGGGCCCGCCGTGGGCGGTCAGGAGCGCGAGCCGCGGCATGACGGTCCCCCTCAGCCGGCCGGTGCGAGAATCAGGCCGCTGGTCGGCACCCCGGTTCCGGACGTGACCAGCACGTGCTCGACGTTGTCGACCTGGTTGTACGACGTGCCGCGCACCTGGCGCACCCCCTCGGTGATGCCGTTCATGCCGTGGATGTACGCCTCGCCGAGCAGGCCGCCGTTGGTGTTGATCGGGAAGTCCCCACCCAGCGACAGCCGCTCGATGGTGGCGAAGTCCTTGGCCTCCCCTCGCCCGCAGAATCCGAGCTCCTCGAGCTGGGCGAACACGAACGGCGTGAAATGGTCGTAGATGAAGGCCGTTTGGATGTCCTGCGGCTTGAGGCCCGAGTCGCGCCACAGCTGCCGGCCCACCACGCCCATCTCGGGCAGCCCGGTGATCTCGTCGCGGTAGTAGCTCGTCATCATCTCCCCGTTGTGGGCCGCGCCCTGCGCGGCGGCGGTGATGATGGCCGGCGGCTGGCGCAGGTCGCGGGCGCGCTCGGCGCTCGTGATGACGAGCGCGACGCCTCCGTCGCTCTCCTGGCAGCAATCCAGCAGACGCAGCACCGGTTCGACGATCCAGCGCGAATTCTGGTGGTCTTCCAGGGTGATCGGGCGCTCGTAGAACCAGGCGTCGGGATTGCTCGCCGCGTGTTTGCGGTCGACGACGGCGATCCGGCCGAAGTCGGAGTTGGTGACGCCGTAGGTCGACATGTAGCGCTGGGCGTGCACCGCGACCCAGGCCGCGGGTGTGAGCAGCCCGAAGGGCGCGTAATGCGCCATGAACAGCGGAGTTTCGGCCATGTTGCGACCGCTGCCGCCGAACCGGAAGCCGGACCGTTCGTTGAACGCTCGCCAGCACACCACCACGTCGGCGACACCGGTGGCGACGGCCATCGCCGCGTGAACGACGGTGCCGGCGGCCGCGCCGCCGCCGTGGTGCACGCGGGAGAAGAAGCTCAGGTCGCCGATACCGACGTTGCGGGCGATGTCGATCTCGTCGCTGGAATCCATCGTGAACGTGACCATGCCGTCGACGTCACCGGGCGCCAGGCCGGCGTCGTCGAGCGCGGCGCTGACCGCCTCGCACGCCAATTGCAGCTCACTGCGTCCCGATTCCTTGGAGAACTCCGTCTGGCCGATCCCGACGATCGCCGCGGCGCCCGGCAGCGTCCGGCTCACGCCTGGGCCCCGTCGAGCAGGCTGAGCACCGCGGTACCGGAGACGTGGTCGCCCAGGCTGTTGGAACCCTTGAACGTCACCTCGACGAAGTTCTCAGCCGGCGTAGGCCCTTCTGGGCCCTGAGTTTTGCCGGTGACGCTGCCGGTGAACCGCAGCGGATCATCCGGAAAGCACGGCACGCCAAGGCGAATCGACAGGTTCTTCACCATCGCCTCGGGGCCGGCCCAGTCGGTGAGGAAGCGCACGCAGTAGCCGTTGGTGGTCAAAATGTTCATGAACAGGTTGGGCGAACCCTGCTGCTTGGCGTAGTCGCGGTCGTGGTGCACCGGCATAAAATCGCGGGTGGCGATCGCGCCGGCGACGATCATCGTTGTGGTGATCGGGATTTCGAGCGGCGTGACCTCGTCGCCGACCGAAATGTCTTGCCATCGCAAAGTGCGGTTGGCGGTCGTTGTCATGCGGGTCCTTCCGAATAGGTTGCGCCGAGATGGGCCAGCTGCGCCGAAGCCGGACCGAGGGTCAGCTCGTTGTGCTTGGCCCACAGGAAATAGCGGTGCAGGGGATAGGTGACGTCGATGCCGATGCCGCCGTGGACGTGCTGGGCGGTGGCGGCCACGCGGGCTCCGGCCTCGGCGGCCCAGAATTTCGCGATGCGCGCGGCCCGGTCGGCAGGTCGCCCGTGTGCGACCAGCCAGGCCGCCTGCCAGGTGGTCCACCGGATCGCCTCGACGTCGATGAAGGCGTCGGCCATGCGTTGCTGCACCGCCTGGAAGCTGCCGATCGGGCGGCCGAATTGCTCGCGGCCCGTGGTGTATTCGGCCGCGATGCGCAGCGCCCGCTCGACCACACCGAGCTGGACGGCGCACAGTGCGACCAGGGCCCGGGTGTAGAGCGACTCGACCAGCCCGCCGCCGGTGATCGCGTCTGCCGCGGAAACGGTTGCGCCGTAGAGGAATACGTCCGCGTGCGGTTCGCGGTTGGTCGTGGGCGCCGGCCGGATCTCGACGCCTGCGGCGTCGGCGGCCAGCAGGAACAGGCCCACGTCGCCGTCGTCGTCGACCGCGGCGGGAATCAGCACGGTATCGGCGAGTTGCGCGGCCGGAACCAACTCCTTGGCGCCGTCGAGGCGCCAATTCGGGCCGTCGCGGCGTGCGGTGGTGGCCGGGAGGGCCGGGTCCGAGCGGCCGGGTTCGGCCAATCCCGCTGTCAGGATGCGCGATCCGGTGACCACGCCCGGCAGGATCCGCTGCTGCTGTTCGTGGCTGCCGTGCCGGGCAATCGTGTCGGCGCCCAGAACCAGCGTGGCATAGGCGGGCACCGGCGCGACGCCGTAGCCCACCTCGGCCAGCAGCACCCCGAGCTCGAAAAAGCCGCCGCCGTTGCCCCCCACCGACTCCGGCAGCGCGGTGCCCAGCAGGTCCGCGACGGCCAGCTCTTCCCAGAGCGCGTCGTCGTGGCGGATGTCGCCCGCCTCCAACTCGGTCAGCCGTTCCGGGGTGGCGCGGCGCTCGAACAGATCGCGGGCGAGCTTGGCGATCGTCTCCTGCTCTTCGGTGAACGAGAAGTCCATGACAGCCCTACGCGCTCGGCCGGAACTGGTGCAGCACCAGGCCTCCGTCAGAACCGTCGAAGGTGTGGTAGTAGACCTCGACCGGCAGTCCGGGCGTCACCTCGGCCGGGTCGATGCCAGTCAGGTTGGACACCAGCCGCACCCCCTCCTCGAGTTCCACCAGCACGACGATGTAGGGGTACTCGAAGAACGGAAACTTCGGCTCGTGCGGCATCACGTAGCTGTAGACGCTGCCGCGGCCCGAGGACTCGATGGCGTCCCACTCCAGCGACCGGCAGTGTGGGCACATCGGGCGTGGCGGATGACGCAGCTGCCCGCAGCCGCTGCAGCGCTGGATCAGGAGTTTGTTCTCCCGCAACCCATTCCAGAAAAATTCGGTGTCCGGTGTGATCGCCGGAGCCAGACGGGTCGCCATCAGCCGGCCGGCCTGAAGCGCAGCACCCGGAATCGCTGGCGTCCTAACACCTCGCCGTTCTGGTCGGCGTAGGTCGTCAGCCAGGTCAGGAAGAAGCCGGTGCCCAGCGCCGTCTTCTTCTCGTCGGAGACCGATTCGTAGACCGTCGTCGCGCTGATCACGTCGCCCAGCCTGGGGTATCGCTCGATTTCGAACTCCGAATTCGTGGCCACCGTGCTGGTGTAGCCGGCCTCATCGAGGAAAGCCGTTGGATTGCTGTGGATTTCGACCGGTGCCCCACCGCGTTCGCCGATTCCCTCCAGCTTCGGTGACGGCATGGTCCAGGTCTGCAACATCACCGGCGGCGAGACGATGCCGCCGAACCGTGACGACGCGGCGAACTCCGGATCAAGGTAGACGGGGTTCATGTCGGCCATCGCGTACGCCCAGTGCCGGATCATCGGCTGGTTCACCGGGTCGGGCGCCAGCGAGGGCTTTGCGGTGCCGCCGGTCGGCTGGCCGACGAGGGCCCGCACCTTGGCGCTGACGGTTTCTGAGTCGGTCACGACAGTTCTGTCCTCCTATTTCGCGGCTATTTCGCGGCCCGAAGGTCGCGCGGTGCCCGGGGCATGCCCAACCCGGCCATGGCGATGATGTCACGCTGAATCTCGTTGGCGCCGCCGCCGAAGGTATTGATGACGGCCTGGCGGTAGGCGGATTCCAGCGCGCCGCGCAGCGGGGCCTGGTCGCCGCACCGCACCCCGTTGCCGTCCAGCACCTCGAGCAGCTCCCGGGCGACCTGCTGCGTAAGCTCGGTGCCGAACACCTTGGCCGCCGACGCTTGTCCCATGTCCAGGCCCGTGCTCGCCCCGCCCTTCGTCATCGCCGCGTTGACCCGCGAATTGACGAGTTTGTATGCCGCCACCTGGGCTTCGACCCGGGCCAGCGCCGATTGCACCCAGGGCTGGTCGATGACCCGGCCGCCGTCGAGCTCGGTGGTGACGGCCCAGTCCAGCGTCTTCTCGAACAGCGGCTCGAGCGCGCCGAGATTGCCCAGGGCGGCGCGTTCGAAGTTCAGCTGCGTGGTGATCAGCTGCCAACCCTGGTTCTCCGCGCCCACCAGCGCGCTGACGGGCACCCGCACGTCGTCGTAGAACGTGTAGAAGGTCGAGATGCCCGGCATGGTGTGCAGCGGTTGCCAGGAGAATCCGGGCGAGGAGGTCGGCACGATGAGGATGGAAATGCCCTTGTGCTTCTTGGCATCCGGATCGGTGCGCACGGCCAGCCAGATGTAGTCGGCGTAGGCGGCGCCGCTGGTGAACATCTTCTGGCCGTTGATCACATACTCGTCACCGACGCGGACTGCCGTCGTCCGCACCGAGGCCAGGTCGCTGCCCGCGCCCGGCTCGGAGTAGCCGATGGCGAACTCGACGGTGCCGTCCAGGATCGCCGGCAGGAACCGCCGCTTCTGCTCGTCGTTGCCGTAGTGCATCAACGTCGGGCCGACAGTGTTGAGTGTCACCAGCGGGATGGGCGCGCTGACCCGGCGCGCCTCCTCGGAGAAGATGAACTGCTCGATGGCCGAGAACCCTTGTCCGCCATACTCTTTTGGCCAACCAACGCCCAGTAGCTTGGCCGCCGCCAGTGCGCGGACGCATTCGCGCACCGCGGGACCGCCCTCCATGTGCTCGCTGACCGCGGCGATGCGTTCCGGCGTCATCACGGTCTCCAGCGTGGCGCGGATCTCGGCGCGCAGCTTCTGCTGCTCCGGCGTGTACTCCAGGTCCATCAGCTCAGGTCCCCATCCGCACCGGCATGCGTTTCACCCCGGGCACCATGGTGGCCCGCATCCGGTCCACCTCGCCCACCAGCTCCATGCGGGGAAACCGGCGCAGCAGTTCCTCGAAGAGCACCGTTGCCTCCAGTCGCGCCAATTGTGCACCCACACAGGAATGTTCACCGCAGCCGAAGGCGATGTGCGGGTTCGGGTGGCGGGTCACGTCGAATTCCTCGGAGTCGGGGCCGAACACCTCCTCGTCCCGGTTGGCCGACCCGTAGAGCATCACCAGCACCTCGCCGGCGCGGATCCGCTGACCGCGGATCTCGACGTCGGCGGTCGCGGTGCGGGCCATGTGCACCACTGGACTGTTCCACCGCAACATCTCCTCGACGGCAAGCGGGATGCGGGCGGGCTCCTCGACGAGCAGGCGGTATTGGTCGGGATGCGCGATCAGGGCCAGCGTTCCCAGCGCGATCAGGTTGCGGGTGGTTTCGTTGCCGGCCACCAGCAGCAGGAAGGCGAAGTTGAGCAGGTCCTCGTCGGTCAACCGGTGTTGATCGATCTCGGCCGCGGCCAGGACCGAGAGCAGGTCGTCGCGCGGTTGCGTGCGGCGGGCCGCGATCAGCTGCTGGAAGTACTCGTAGAGCTGCCCCGCCGCCACCATGGGGTCCAGCTCGATCTCCGGGTCGGCCGTCCCGGTGGCCGCATCCGACCACGCCCGGAACTGCTCCCAGTCGTCGGGCGGGGCGCCGATCAGTTCGGCGATCATCCGGGTGGGCAGGGGAGCGGCGATCCGTTCGGCGAACTCGTGCACGGAGCCGGGTTCGACGCCGTCGAGAATGCCGCGCACGATCTGGCGGATCTTCGGCTCGAGTACCGAAACGCGCCGCCGGGTGAATCCGGAGTTGATCAGCTTGCGCATCTGCCGGTGCCGCGGCGGATCGGTGAAGATCAGGCTGCCCTGCTGTACCGGGTTGGGCAGCTGCGGATCGGGGATCGTGATGCCCCGGGTCGAGGTGAACAGGGCCGGATTGCTCGACACGAACCGGATGTCTTCGTATTTCAGCAGCGCCCAGAAGTTGGTGACGTCGTTCCAGCACACCGGCGCCGTCGCGCGCAGCTCCCGGTAGGCGGGATATGGGTCACCCGCGTAGAAGTCGGGGGAGTGCAGCGGGAAGCTCGGCGAGCGCAGCGGCGGATGAGTCTGCACGGCAAGCCCCTCTCGCAGGACACCCGACCCGACAGATTGGTTCAATCTGTCTGCCGACCGTGTCTACTCCGCGCCGCCGCGTGCTGTCAACACGACACCAAAATATTGGAATAGCTCGGTTTTCACCCAGTTGATGATTGACGGCGGACACGTGGGGGTGTACACCAAGTGATCAGATGACCGGAGGAAGCAACATGGCCGATTCGCCCGCTCTTGTCCGGACCTACCAGCTCTACATCGATGGCCGGTGGGTCGAGCCGCAGAACGGTCGCTACGACGACCTGTCCCCGTCCACCGAGGCCGTCATCGCCACCGCACCCGACGCGAGCGTCGCGCAGGTCGACGACGCGATCGCGGCCGCACGCCGCGCCTTCGACAGCGGACCCTGGGGCACGATGTCCGCCGAGCAGCGCGCCGCGTGCCTGACCCAGCTGGGCGAGGCGCTCTCCAAGCACGCCGACGACTTCTTCGCGCTGTCCCAGGCGGAGTGGGGCTGCATCGCCAACGAGCGCATCATGCAGATCGACGGCACCGGGTTCATGTCCATGCACGCCGCGCAGCTCGCGACCCAGCTGGTCGACCAGGAGGTCGCCGGCATCAGCGCCGGCACCACGTTGCTGCGCCACGCGCCGCTGGGCGTCGTATCGGTGCTCACGCCGTGGAACTTCCCGCACTGCCTCAACGTGATGAAGTTGAATCATGCGCTGGCCGCGGGAAACACGGTCGTGCTCAAGCCCTCGCCGCTGACACCGCTGGCCGGGCTGGCGCTGGCGCGGCTCATCGACGAGCACACCGACATCCCGCCGGGGGTGGTCAACGTGGTCACCCCCTCGGGCGTCGAAGCGGCCAAGCTGCTGACCACCGATCCGCGCATCGACATGGTGAGCTTCACCGGCAGCTCGGCCGTCGGCCGCCAGGTGATGTCGGCCGCCGGCGACACGATGAAGCGAATTCTGTTGGAGCTGGGCGGAAAATCGGCGAGCATTGTCCTCGACGACACGAAAGTCACCGATGAAATGCTGGAACAGATGCTGTTCCAATCCTGTTCGCTGCATGCCGGACAGGCCTGCATCCTGCACAGCCGGCTGCTGTTGCCCGATTCGCTGCACGACGACGTCGTCGATCGGCTGGCCGCGTTGGCCCGCGAGGTCAAGGTGGGCGACCCCACCGATCCCGACGTGCAGATGGGTCCACTGATCAGCGCGGCGCAACGCGACCGGGTCGAGGCGCACATCGCGGGCGCGCGCAGCGACGGGGCCAAGCTGGTGACCGGCGGCGGGCGGCCGGCCGGGCTGGATGCCGGCTACTACGTCGAACCGACGATCCTGTCCGGGGTGGAGCCCAATTCGACTATCGCGCAAGAGGAAGTGTTTGGCCCCGTGTTGTCGGTACTGCGCTACCGCGACGACGACGACGCCGTCGCCATCGCGAACAACTCGCAATACGGGCTCTCCGGTGCGGTGTGGGGCGATGACGTGGACCGCGCCGTCGGCGTGGCCCGGCGCATCCGCACCGGCCAGATCGCGGTCAACGGCATCAGCCCCGGGGGCGCGCCGTTCGGCGGCTTCAAGCTCAGCGGGCTGGGCCGCGAGGGCGGCGGAATCGGCGGGCTGCACCAGTACATGGAGGCGATGGCCATCGGGGTTCCCGCGTGACGGCACCCCTCGCGGGGCTACACGTCGTCGAAATCGCCAGTGAGATCTCGGGTCCCTACGCGGCAAAGCTTCTTGTCGACCTGGGCGCCGAGGTCATCAAGATCGAACCGCCCGCCGGGGACCCGCTGCGACACTGGGGCCCCTTCGCCTCGGGCGTCGCCGACCCGGATCGGTCGGGACTGTTCGAGTACCTGAACGCCGGCAAAAACACTGCCACGCTTGATCTCTCGGAGGCGGACGACCTCACGGCCGCGCGTGAACTCATCGCCCGGGCGCACCTGCTGATCGACGACTCCGGACCCGGAACGCTGGAGGGATGCGGGTTCGGGGTCGATGACCTGCAGCTGATCAACCCAAACCTGGTGCTACTACGCATCTCTGGGTTCGGTCAGTCCGGACCGTTCCGCCGCCGACCTGCCACACCGCTGACCTTGCAGGCGGCATCGGGCTGGATCAGCTCGCGGGATCCCGGGCGCCCGCCGGTTCAGGTCGGCGCCCGGATCCCCGAGTACGTCGCCGGCGCCTACGCCGCGCTGGGCGCGCTGACCGCCCTGCGGTCGCGGCCCGACGGCCGCGTCACCGAAGTGGATGTCTCCCAGCTGGAATCGCTGTTGTCGACATTGCCGTATCCGATGCTGATGGCCCAGCGGATGCGCCGGCTCGGCCTGCCCGCCAACCTGCGGTCGGCGCCCATCCTGGGCGTCGTGCGGGCCGCCGACGGCTGGGTGGGCATCAACTGCCTGACGGGCCAGCACTGGCTCGACGTCTGCGCGATGCTCGGCCTGCCCGAGTTCAGCGAGCACCAGCTTGCGATCATGCTGGGCGGCCCGGAGCGCGACGACTTCTTCGCCAAGGCCGAGCCGGTACTGGCCGCCCAGACCGTCGCAGAGATCGTGGAACTCGCTCAGGCGCTGCGGATTCCGGCCGCACCCGTCAACGACGGCGCCACCGTGCTCGATTGCCCGCAATACGCCGAGCGGGGGTTCTTCGTCGAAACCGGGTCGTTTCGGCGCCCCGGACCGCCATTTCGATTATCGAAAACCCCTGTGCCACAGCCGCATCCGGCGCAGCGGCTGGGAGAGCGACCGATGGTGTGGACCGGTGACGGCCGAGCGCTTCAACAAGTGCCGGGGCCGCTGCCCTTCGCCGGGCTGCGAGTGCTGGACCTGACCACGTTCTGGGCGGGTGCGTATCTGACCTGCTACCTCGGGGCGTTCGGCGCCGACGTCGTCAAGGTCGAATCGATCCAGCGGCCCGACGGGCACCGCTATTCGGGGGCGCTCGCCTACGAGGGCGACGACTGGTACGAGCGCAGCCCCATCTGGCAGGGCACCAACCTCAACAAGCGCGACCTCACGCTGGACCTGACCTCGCCGCGGGGCCTCGACCTGGCGCGGCGGCTGGCCGCCCAGGCCGACGTCGTGGTGGAGAACTTCTCGCCGCGCGTCGTGGAAAACTTCGGTCTGGACTACGACTCGCTGGCGGCGCTGAACCCCGACGTGATCGTGGTGCGGATGCCGGGGTACGGCCTGCAGGGCCCGTGGCGCGACTACGTCGGCTGGGCGCTCAACTTCGAGCAGACCGCCGGAATGTCCGCGGTCACCGGCTACCCCGACGGCCCGCCGTGCAACCCGCAGGGCCCCGCCGATCCCATCGTCGGCGTGCACGCCGGGGTCGCGCTGCTGGCCGCGTTCGAGCACCGCAACCGGACCGGCGCCGGTCAACTCGTCGAGATAGCCCAGATCGAGGTCGCCGCCGCGGTCACCGCCGAGCCGGTGATCGAGTACTCGATGAACGGTGTCGTGCGGCCGCGCGAGGGCAACCGCCGGCGCGGCTACCTACAGGGCGTCTACCCGACCAACGAGGACGACGTGTGGGTGGCGCTGTCGGTGCCCGATCAGCCGATCGACCACGACGTCTTCGACGAGCTCGTCGCCTCCTGGTCCCGCACCCAGACCGCCGCGGCGATCGTCGAGACCCTCCAGGCACAGGGGATCGCGGCCGAGCGGGTGATCACCGGAGACCGGATGTACGACCCCGAGCTCATCGGGGCCCAGCTCGACGCGCGCGGCTACTACCAGGAGTTCGAACACCGGATCACCGGGCCGCACCGCTACCCCGGCTGGCCCTTTCGCATCACGCCCGGACCGCGGCAGCACCACCGCGCCGCCCCGCCGACGCTCGGCCAGCACAACAATGAGGTGCTGCGCGAACTGGGGCTGTCCGAGGCGGATTTGGAGGCTCTGCGTCACCGGCGGGTCATCGGCGAGCGGGTGCTCAACGCATAGCCGCCGGCAAGACGCGGCCGCCCTTTGGTGAACCGCGTCTGACATGCCAAGCTGCTCGACATGGTCATCGAGATCGCCCGCCCCAAACTCGAAGGAAACGTCGCCGTCGGCGAGGACCGCCAGATCGGCTTCGCCGAGTTCGGCGACCCGCAGGGACGCGCGATGTTCTGGCTGCACGGCACCCCGGGCGCCCGCCGGCAGATCCCGGTTGAGGCCCGCCTGTACGCCGAGGACCACAAGATCCGGCTGATCGGGCTGGACCGCCCCGGCATCGGCTCGTCGACGCCCCACCGCTACGAGAACATCCGGGCCTTCGCCGACGACCTCCGGACCATCGCGGACACGCTCGGCATCGACAAGATGGCCGTCATCGGCCTGTCCGGCGGCGGCCCGTACGCGCTCGCCTCGGCGGCGGTGCTGTCCGATCGGGTCGTTGCCTGCGGCGTGCTCGGCGGCGTCGCACCCTTCCTCGGCGACGAAGGCATCACCAGCGGCCTGATGAACCTGGGCAAGCGGGTGGCGCCGCTGCTGCGGCTGGGCGGTGACCCGCTGCGGATCGGCGCGAGCCTGCTGGTCCGGGCCATCCGACCGGTCGCGAATCCCGCGCTGTATTTGTATGCCGCGATATCGCCGGAGGGCGACCGGCGGCTGCTCACCCGGCCCGAGTTCGGCGCCATGTTCCTCGACGACCTGCTCAACGGCAGCCGCAAGCAGCTGGCGGCCCCGTTCAACGACATCATCCTGTTCACCCGCGACTGGGGATTCCGGCTCGACGAGGTCAAGGTCCCGGTGCGCTGGTGGCACGGCGACAGCGACCACATCGTGCCGTTCGCCCACGGCCAGCACGTCGTGTCCCTGCTGCCCGACTGCGAGCTCATCGTGCTCCCCGGCGAGAGCCACCTGGGCGGGCTGGGCCGCGGCGAGGAGATCCTGTCCACCCTGACGAAGATCTGGGACGAGAAAGGCTGACCGTTGCCGACGCCGGGTAGCCTGCTGACGTGCTGCTGGCGTCCTTGAATCCTTCGGCCCTCACCGCCACCGATGTCGCCGACGCGGTCCGCATCGACGGCACCGTGTTCAGCCGCAGCGACCTGGCCGGCGCCGCGACGTCGGTGGCCGAACGGGTGGGCGGGCGGGCCGCGTCGCCATCCTGGCCTCCCCGACCGCCGCGACGGTGCTGGCCGTCACCGGGTGCCTGATCGCCGGGGTGCCCTTCGTCCCGGTGCCCGCCGACGTCGGCGCCGCCGAACGCCGGCACATGCTCACCGACTCCGGGGTAAAAGCCTGGCTGGGCCCGGTGCCGGATGAGTCGGAGGGCCTGCCGCACATCCCGGTGCGATTGCACGCCCGGTCCTGGCACCGCTACGCCGAGCCGTCGCCCGACGCCACCGCGATGATCATCTACACCTCGGGGACCACCGGGCTGCCCAAGGGCGTGGTGCTGAGCCGGCGGGCGATCGCCGCCGACCTGGACGCCCTCGCCGAAGCCTGGCAATGGACGTCCGACGACGTCTTGGTGCACGGCTTGCCGCTCTTTCACGTGCACGGCCTGGTGCTGGGCCTGCTCGGCTCGCTGCGGGTCGGGAATCGCTTCATCCACACCGGCAAGCCGACGCCGGCGGGCTACGCGCAGGCCGGCACCGAGCACGGGGGCACGCTGTTTTTCGGGGTGCCCACGGTGTGGTCGCGGGTGGCGGACGACGAGGCGGCCGCCCGGGCGCTGCGCCCGGCGCGGCTGCTGGTCTCCGGCAGCGCGCCGCTGCCGGTTCCGGTGTTCGACCGGCTGGCCTCGCTCACCGGGCACCAGCCGATCGAACGCTACGGCGCGTCGGAATCGTTGATCACGCTGTCCACCCGTGCCGACGGCGAGCGGCGCCCGGGGTGGGTGGGCCTGCCGCTGTCCGGTGTGCAGACCCGGGTGCTCGACGACGACGGCGGGCTGGTGCCGCACGACGGCGAGACCGTCGGGAAGCTGCACGTGCGCGGCCCGATGATGTTCGACGGCTACCTGAACCGGCCGGACGCCACCGCCGAGGCGTTCGACCCCGACGGCTGGTACCGCACCGGCGACGTCGCGGTGATCGACGCCGACGGGATGCACCGCATCGTCGGGCGCGAGTCGGTCGACCTGATCAAGTCCGGCGGCTACCGCATCGGCGCGGGCGAAATCGAAACGGTGCTGCTGGGGCATCCGGGCGTCGCCGAGGCGGCGGTGGTCGGCATGCCCGATGCGGACCTGGGTCAGCGCATCGTCGCGTTCGTCGTCGGGTCGGCCGACGGCGACGCGCTGATCGACTATGTCGCCCAGCAGCTTTCGGTGCACAAGCGGCCGCGCGAGGTGCGCATCGTGGACACGCTGCCGCGCAACGCCATGGGCAAGGTGCTCAAAAAGCGGTTGCTGTCCGACGGCTGAACGGCCGCCCAACCCGCTGACACCTGGTCAGCCCGGAGCCGAGACACGCAGCAATTTGCCAGCTTCAGCGCCGAGCGTGGCCGCGAAGCTTCACCTACCGTCGTAACCGTGCATCGATGTGACCGGACGACGAACGGCCGCCATGGGTGACCCCGCAAGGCCCGTGGGCACTGCCACCCCCATGCGGCGGATCGCGATGGCTTGCCTGGTGGGCTCGGCCATCGAGTTCTACGACTTCCTGATCTACGGGACCGCGGCGGCGCTGGTGTTTCCCGCGGTCTTCTTTCCGCACCTGGGCCCGACGGTGGCCACCATCGCCTCGATGGCGACGTTCGCGACGGCGTTCCTGTCCCGCCCGCTGGGGGCGGCCGTCTTCGGCTACTTCGGCGACCGGCTGGGCCGCAAAAAAACGCTCGTCGCCACGCTGCTGATCATGGGCGGATCGACGGTCAGCGTCGGCCTGGTCCCCGACACGGCGTCGATCGGGATCGCGGCGCCGCTGACCCTCATCGTCCTGCGGCTGCTGCAAGGCTTCGCCGTCGGCGGCGAATGGGCCGGGTCCGTCCTGCTCAGCGCCGAATACGCGCCGCCGGGCAAACGCGGCTGGTACGGCATGTTCACCTCGCTGGGCGGCGGCACGGCGGGCATCCTCGCCAGCCTGACCTTCCTCGCCGTCAGCCTCACCGTCGGCGAGAGCAGCCCCGCGTTTCTCGACTGGGGATGGCGGGTGCCCTTCCTGATCAGCAGCGGGCTGATCGCCATCGCCCTCTATGTGCGCCTGAACATCGACGAGACCCCGCTGTTCGTGGAGGAGAAGGCCCGCAACGAGGTGCCCAAGGCGCCGCTGGCCGAGCTGGTGCGCTTCCAGCGGCGAGAGATCGTGCTGGTCGCGGGCTGCTTCCTGGGCGGCATGGGTTTCGTCTACCTGGGCAACACCTTCCTGGTCATGTACGCCCACTCCCACCTGGGCTACTCGCGCAGCTTCATCTGGGGCGTCGGCGCGCTGGGCGGGCTGACGAGCATCGCGTTCGTCTCGTTCGGGGCGTGGCTGTCCGACCGCGTCGGGCGTCGCCGGGTGATGCTGTGCGGGCTGGCGGCCTGCCTGCCGTGGGCGTTCGTGGTCATCCCGCTGATGGACACCGGCAACCCGGCGATGTACGCGGTTGCCGTCCTCGGCATGTTCGCCAGCGCGGCGGTGGCCAACGGCCCCACGGGGGCCTTCGTCCCCGAACTGTTCGCCACGCGCTACCGCTACAGCGGCGCGGCGGTGGCGATGAACCTGGCCGGCATCCTCGGCGCCGCGGTGCCGCCGCTGCTGGCGGGCACGCTGCTGGCGACCTACGGCAGCTGGGCGATCGGGCTCATGATGGCGACCCTCGTGGTGGCCAGTTTCGTGTCCGTCTCGCTGCTGCCCGAAACCCGGGGGACCGCGCTGCGGACCGTCGCTGTCGACGAGCGGGTCCCCGCCGACCTATAGCGCACCCTCAGTTGGCGTGCAGGTCCTCATTGAGGGCGATGCCCTGCCCGCCGCGGGCCACCACTTCCACCGCCCCGCTGACCGAATTGCGGCGGAACAACAGGTTGTTGCCGCCGGACAGCTCTAGGGCCTTCAGCGTCTTGCCTTCGGGCGTAATGACTTTGGAGCCGGCGGTGACGTACAGGCCCGCCTCGACGACGCAGTCGTCGCCCAGTGAGATGCCCAGGCCGGCGTTGGCGCCGAGCAGGCAGCGCTTGCCGATCGAAATCACCTCGGTGCCACCGCCGGACAGCGTGCCCATGATCGAGGCGCCACCGCCGACGTCGGAGCCGTCGCCCACCACCACGCCGGCGGAAATGCGTCCTTCCACCATCGACGCCCCCAGCGTGCCGGCGTTGTAGTTGACGAAGCCCTCGTGCATCACCGTCGTGCCCGGGGCCAGGTGGGCGCCCAGGCGCACCCGGTCGGCGTCGGCGATGCGCACCCCGGTCGGCAGGACGTAATCGACCATGCGGGGGAACTTGTCGACGCCGTACACCGTCACCGGTCCGTGGCGGCGCAGCCGCGCCCGGACGGCCTCGAAGCCCTCGACGGCGCACGGCCCCCGGTTAGTCCAGACGACATTGGTCAATACCCCGAATAAGCCGCCGGCGTTCAGCCCGTGCGGCGCCACCAGCCGGTGCGAGAGCAGATGCAATCGCAGGTAGGCGTCGTAGGCGTCGGCGGCCTCGTCGTCCAGCGAGCCGATGACCGTGCGTACGGCGACGGTCTCGGTACCGCGGTCGTCGTCGCGGCCGATCAGCGCGGTCAGCTCCGGGGGGACGTCGGACAGCGCCAGCCGCGACGTCGCGCTGCTGCCCGATTCGGTCAGTTCCGGTGCGGGAAACCACGTGTCGAGGACCGATCCGTCGGCGGCCAGCGTTGCCAGGCCTATCCCTTCGGCACCTGCTGCTCTTGTCACGGCGGTCAGGTTACTTCCTGGGCCCGACCCGGATCCGCTCGCCCTGCGGGGCAGCGTGGTGTGCCGCCCAAATGCTCACGCGGGCAACATAATTCATCACACGAGGGACCGATGGTACGGCTCGGTTCGGTCGGTCCGTGCAGGTCATGGCGTGAATTTCGCCATTTCGGGTACGCAGCATCCGGGGATCAGGGGGTCGTTTTCCGGCCCCGTCTCCGGATCCCCTGTGTCGCCGGTCCGCAAGGGCCGCTTGATTGCCCGAGGAGATTCACATGTCCTTTGTCACCACACTTCCCGAGGCGCTGATCGCCGCGGCGGGCACCCTCGAAGGCCTCGGCTCTTCGATGTCCGCCGAAGATGCCGCGGCCGCGGGCCCCACCACGAGCATCGCTCCCGCGGCCGCCGACGAGGTGTCCGCGCTGCAGGCGGTGCAATTCTCGGCCTACGGCGCCTGGTACCAGCAGGTCAGCGCGCAGGCGAAGGCGGTTCACCAAACACTGGTGAACACTCTGGGCACCAGTGCCAGTTCCTACGGGGAAACCGAAGCCGCCAACCGAGCGGCGACGGGTTCAACGTCGTTGTCGGGCGCTCTCGGTGGGCTGACCGGGTCTGGGAGGTCGGGACTTTCCGGAATTCTCAATTCGGTGAACAGTGCGGCGGCGGATCCCCCCGCTGCTCTGTCGTCCTCGACGGGCGCCACCATAGGCACCCCGTTCAACTGGTTCCAAAACGTCGGCGCGGCCGCGTCCGACTTCATGGCGCTGGGCCAGGGCCAATTCCTTCCCGGCGCGGTGAGTTGGGACCCCACCGCAGCCGGCGCAGAGGGCGCTCCATTCATGCCGACTGCCCCAATCCCGCCGACGGCCGCTGCCGGTGCCGCCTCGGCGCCGGTCTTGGCAGGCGTGGGTCAGGCATCCACATTGGGCGGGTTGTCGGTGCCGCCTAGTTGGGCCGCGGCGGGCGTACCTGCGGCCAGCCCCGCCCCGGCGACATTGGCAGCTGCCGGCTGGACCAGCGCTGCGCCGCACGCTGCGCCGGTGACGACGATGCCGGCCGGTGTGCCGTCGGTGGCCTCGGCCGGGCGCACGGGCTACGGCTTCGGCGCGCCGCGCTACGGGGTCAAGCCCACCGTGATGCCCAAGCCGACCGTCGTTTAGGCGCGCCGGTACCGCCGAACCTCATTAGCCAGAAAGGATCAAAAGAAATGACTTTCGATTTCGGAGCATTACCCCCGGAGATCAACTCCACACGCATGTACACCGGCCCGGGCGCGGGGCCGCTGATGGCCGCCGCGGCGGCGTGGAACAGCCTGGCGGCCGAATTGAATACCACTGCCTCTGCCTCGCAGTCGGTGATTTCAACGCTCACCGACGACGAGTGGCGGGGTCCGTCCGCGGCGGCGATGGCCACCGCGGCCACGCCCTATGTGGGGTGGATGCACACTACTGCTGCGGCGGCTCAGTTCGCAGCGAGCCAGGCCATGGCGTCCGCGGCCGCGTACGAGGCTGCGTTTGCGATGACGGTGCCCCCGCCGGTCGTCGCGGCCAACCGGGCTCAGCTGGCGGCGCTGGTCGCCACCAATGTTCTGGGGCAGAACACGGCGGCGATCGCGGCCACCGAGGCTCATTACGGCGAGATGTGGGCCCAGGACGCCGCCGCCATGTACGGCTATGCCGGTTCGTCGGCCAGCGCTGCGAAGTTGGAGCCATTGAGCGATCCGTCGCCGGCCACCAATCCCGGCGGACTCGGCGCGCAAGCCGCCGCGGTCACCCATGCCGCCGGGACCGCCACCGGTACGCAGGCCGGATTGCCCGGGCTGGTGTCTAATCTGCCCAACACGATGCAATCACTCGCGGCCCCACTGGCCGCCGCGGACCCGCCTTCATTAGATGATTTCTTCAGCAACAGTCTGGTGGCAAACATCCCGAACGGGATTTTCGATATGGGGGCCTGGAACGGTTTCAACGGGATTGTGAGCGGGGTTTTGTACGCGCATACCGCCGATGCGGGCCTGGTGGGTCATAATTTTGCGCCCGCCTTCGGCGGTCTTGGTCTCGTCCCACCGGTGCCTGCTGCGGCCCCGACCAGTGTAGGCGCAGTGGGTCGGTTTCCGCCGACTCACCGGCTGGCTCTAAAATTCGACCCAACTGATCAGACGACCACGTGTCTGGGCATCACGGTCTGCTTGACTCCATA